>JAGOUP010000077.1 GCA_018061205.1 Candidatus Levyibacteriota bacterium
TTTTGAAGTATTTTTTTTATGTTTTGCATAAATCGTTCTTTCGAGAATTCCTCTGCTCTCTTACGACAAGCATCTGAGCTTATTTTTGTTTTTTCAAATTGTTTTAGTACCTCTCTGAGACTCTCTACAGTTAATTCATCAAAAAATATCCCAGTCTTTCCATCTATAACTGTCTCTCGTACCCCACCACTTTTATAGGCAATAACTGGACAACCTGCTGCCATTGCTTCAACGGGTAGAATACCAAAATCCTCATCTTCCGCAGCCATAATATATGCTTTCGCATTCGTCATTAACTCAATTTTCTCTTCATCACTCACTTCTCCAACAAATTCTATAGTTCCACGGGCAAGACTACGCAATTCTTCTTCATAACCTGCAAAGGCTTTCCCGAAAACCTTAAGCGGTATTCCCATCTCATTCGCAGTCTTTATTATAAGATCAATATGCTTCGGCCGCGCAAGTCTCCCCCCAGCCAAAAAGTAGTCTGTAGTATGTAGTTTGTACTTCGTGTCATTTTTTTTACTTACTACGTAATTCATGCTACTTGCTACATTATTGACTGGTGGATAGATGACAACTGCGTCTTTACGATAAAACTTTAGTATACGACGTTGCACTTCTTCAGAATTAGCAATATATTGATCAACGTTTTGAGAAGCAGTAAAGTCTACCATTCGTAAAAAATGATTTGCTACCTCTCCAAGTACTTTGAGCAATAGATTCTTCTTCCATTCTCTCGCTGTTGCATACCCATACAGGTATCTAGGAGGCGTATGACAGTAACAAACTAGTTTCGCCTTTTTCTTATGGACACTGTTTGGGAAATAAGCACCTGTTGCAGATGAAATAATGACATCATAGTCTGAGAAATCAAATGACTTGAATGCAAGAAAAGATACAAGACGCATAGGACTAATAAGCTTTGCTTTTAATGGGAGATATTGGAGCCAAGTCGTTTTAATGTTCCAGTCTTTAAAACGTTCTTTATGAGGACCCAAGTAGCTTGGTAGATACACAGTAGTAAAGACAGGCGCATCAGGATACATTTCATGGAGTGATTCAAGAACACGCTCTGCCCCCCCGTATTCTTTTAAATAATCATGCACCAAGGCAACTTTCATAAGGCTGTGTCGATTATATCATTCTCGACTGATTTCCTTATACGAAACGTTTGCTTTTGTGAGCTGCTAGTTATAAAAGTTCAAGTTGATTGTCAGCAATTTTTTTTGAAGAGACTTTCTTAGAAATTACTTTTTCTTCTTTTGGAAATTTGCTGTCTACTCTGGCAACAAGACTTTTAAATCCATGTGCTTCAAAGCCAACGCGCAACGCTTCAAAGTCAAAATCGGTACAACTACATTTTGTAATATCAAATTGAATTGGTGCATCGGTAATAATTGTTGCGAGCTTTTTGGCTAGTGCTGCCTGTTCTGCATCAGTTGCGAGTTTAAGACCGATTTTCTCAGGTAGCTCACCTACATTTTGATACAACTCCTCAAATGTTTCATATTGCTTCAGTAGGCCTACTGCTGTTTTTGGTCCGATTCCGGTGACCCCAGGATACCCATCTGACTGATCACCTATCAACGCTTTATAATCGATAAACTGTGACGGCTTTACACCATACTTCTCCTCAACTCGTTCCTCATCAAAAAGTACCGATTTTGTGATTCCAATAATAGGCATCAATATTTTTGTATGTGTATTTACTAACTGCAACATATCCCGATCTCCAGTTACAACGATAGTTTCAATTTCTCCACTCTTCTCTGTACTCTTTACGCTTTGCACACGCGTCGCAATAGTTCCGATCATATCGTCTCCCTCATAGCCATCAACAGCAAAAATCCGAACATTCATTCTCTCAAGCAACTCGTCAATAAGTGCAATTTGTGAAGATAAATCATCAGCCATTTGTGGTCTATGGGCGTGGTATCCTGCGTACATGCTTTGTCGAATTGTCGGCTTCGAACGATCAAAACAGACAACAAAATAGTCAGGCTTCTCAGAGAGAATGAGATTGAGAATCATGGTAAAAAAACCATATACTGCGTTGACCATCTCTCCTTTACTATTTGTGAGGGAAGGATATGCATGGTATGCCCGATGTAGGATGGCATTCCCATCAATAAGAACTAGTTTTTTCATAAAAATCATTGTAACACACAGAGCATTTCAGAAGCTTTGGAGGTAAAAAAATATCCGGATTACTTAAGCGTAAAGCTGGATGACAATTACTTGGTTTTAAGGACTGCGGGCGCGAGTGCTGCTTTAGGACCAATGAGCTTGGCAAATTCCTCTGAATCGAGCGTTTCTTTGATTAACAATTCTTTTGCGAGAACATCTAATTTGTCTCGTAGCTTTCTCAAAATAAGGTTTGCCTGTTTATATGCATTATCGATAATCTTTTTTACCTCGACATCAATTTTTGCAGCCATATCATCAGATAAATCACTTTGATCATAGAAATTTTGTTTTTCCGTATCAAAAGTTAACGGTCCTAAATCACTCATTCCAAATTGCATAACCATAGCTCGAGCGACTCTCGTTGCTTTTTCGATATCATCCCCAGCTCCTGTTGTCATTTCATCAAATATGAGTTGCTCTGCAGCTCGTCCACCAAGCATGACTGCAATCTGCTCAAGAAGATGTGACTTTGTCTCATGTACTCGGTCTAGTGGTTCAGTCATTGTGTGACCAAGACTCATACCACGTGAAACGATCGAAATACGATGCACTGGTTCAACGTGTGGCATTTCCCATGCTACCAATGCGTGCCCTGCTTCATGATATGCAGTCATACGTCGATCTTCATCAGATTGTAATCGCTTTTTCTCAGGTCCTAACTTCACTTTTGTTGCTGCTTCTTCTAAGTCGGACATGTCTATTTGCTTTTTTGTCAGGCGAGCAGCAAGGATCGCTGCTTCATTTAACATATTTTCAAGATCTGCACCTGAAAACCCAACCGTTCGCTTTGCAACTTTGTCCCAATTCACATTCTTTTCAAAAGGCTTCCCCTTTGCGTGAATAGCGAGAATTGCTTTTCTACCCTCAACATCAGGAAGATCCAAAACGACTCGTCTATCAAATCTTCCAGGTCTGACGAGTGCTGGGTCCAACACATCTGGTCTATTCGTTGCTGCCATAACGACAATTTGCTCATTTGGCGTAAATCCATCCATTTCAACGAGAATTTGATTCAACGTCTGTTCCCGCTCATCATGTCCACCCATGATTCCTGAGCCGCGCTGTCTTCCGATTGCATCAATTTCGTCAATGAAAATGATTGCAGGCTGTGCTTTTTTGGCTGTATTGAAAAGATCTCGAACACGACTTGCTCCCACTCCAACAAGCATTTCCATAAATTCTGATCCTGCCATAGAGAAAAATGCAACGCCTGCTTCACCAGCAGTTGCTCGTGCTAAAAGAGTCTTTCCTGTTCCTGCTGGTCCTACCATAAGGACTCCTTTTGGTGTACGTGCTCCCATTGCTTTGTATTTCTGTGGGTTTTTGAGAAAATCAACGATCTCTGTTAATTCCTGCTTTGCTTCATCGACACCAGCAACATCTGCAAATGTTGATCTCGGGTTATCTTTGTTAAAAAGTTTTGCACGTGATTGACCGAAGGAAAAAATACTTTCCTGCGTTCCTC
>JAGOUP010000076.1 GCA_018061205.1 Candidatus Levyibacteriota bacterium
CTTTCAAAAAATTGTATCTTTGACTTGATAAACAACCCGATGTGGATAAGTAATTAGTACATATGATGTTATGTTAAGTATTAGGAAAAGGAAAATCTATGTTTATCAACATAAAACCGGAAGACTATTATTGTTTTCCGGTTTTTAGTTTGTTTTCTTTTTGTATCTGCAAATTACTAAAACAATTCTAACTGTTGATTAGGTGTAGATTTTGTCTTTACTTTTTTTCCTTGAAATAGTTCCAAAAACCAGAGGTGGATGTCAAGAACGTATTGATTGTAGTCTTGTTCTACAGAAAATTGTGTTTGCATATAGCGTAAAAGATATTGATAGTATACCTTTTTTTTTGTGTTGTATGCCATTTCTTGTATTGAGAATGTCTTCTCACCACAAGGAAGGGTCTCGCACGGGGAAGGGGGCGTGCGAGGAAGGAGTATTTTTTATTTCAGAATTTTCCCCAGCAAAGGAGGTGTTACTAGTGTCGTAAGAAGCACCATGATCATTGATGCCCCATACAATTCTGGTGACAAAATGGTATGAGCTAATCCTAATCCTGCAAAAATAATACCAACTTCTCCACGAGGGATCATGCCGATCCCGATGGCAAGTTTGTTATCTTTGACAGGGAGGCCTGCTATCAATTTGCCTAGGATTGCTATGGCTGTGAAGGCAAGCCCATGAACAAGAACGGTGGGATCAAGAAAAACCTTTGGATCTACACTGCATGCAGCATAGACAAAGAATACAGGACCAATAGCCTCAATGAGACTATTGAAAAAGTGTTCTACTGGTTTATCGTGTGAAGCAGTATCTTCTTCAGTTCCTGGAGTATCTTTAAAGAATGCTTCATCTAATGCTACTCCGGCAAAGTAAGCACCAACAATCCCAGCAAGACCAGCAATCATGGCGAGAGCACCATAGAGGCACATCCACCCAAGGACAATTCCTTCTCTTGTTGTAGGATCAAGTTTGTTGAGATTTTTTAAAATTGGCTTTGCACAGAAGTGCCCAAGGAGAGGAATCACGAAGACAAATAAAGCAGCAATGCCTATTTGTTTTGCTATTTCTATTCCATCAAATGAGTCTCCCGTGTTTAATGCTTGGCAAACGGAAAGTACAACTAATCCAAGAACATCATCGATGACAGCGGCACTAATAATTGTTTTTGCAAATGGTCGAGAAAGAACGCCAAGTTCACTCAAGACTGCAACCGTGATACCAACAGAAGTGGCTGCAAACACACCACCTTGGAATAACGCAACAGGCCATGGGGTATCAATAGCGTATAGGGTATATAAAAATCCACCAAGCATTGGCATGATGACACCAATGCTTGCAACTTTCCAACCAGACTTAGCATCATCGACAATAGACTTGAGGTTTCCCTCAAGCCCGGCTCGAAACAGCAATGCCATTGCAGCAAATTCTGCCAGATACTTGATGAATTCAATGTGCCCACTTCGTAATTGGTGAAAAAATTCTGTCCAGCCAAATGCAATCGAAAACACAATTCCAGCAAGTAATGATCCCAACACTTTGGGCTGACCAAATCTTTTTGCGATACTGCCAGTTATTGCGGCGAGTATACATGCAGCTGCTATCCAGAATAATTGAATATGGAAGGTACCGTGCATCTCTGTTCTCCTGTCTTGCCTACGTCTTGGTAAGCAGTCTTGTCTTGTATGTTCAAACAACACAGCCCCATGCTGGTTGCTTGTGACACAAAGACGGGGCTAGTCTACTGAGTTTTTATTTTGGAGTCAATATCTGTTTTTATTGACAATAGAGAGAAAATTCTTTATACTCACCTTGTATTCTTTTATTGCGTTTTGACGTATTGTTAATTTTTTTCCCTATGAATGTTACTGAACTTGCCCGCCGTTTGCAGATAAATACCAAACAACTCCTTGAAATTCTTCCAGGATATGGGTTTGATATTGGGCAAAAAGCGATTAAAATTGACGATCGTACTGCGGATCAAGTCATGAAGCAATGGAATTATATTAAGCGTGATCTTGAAAAAAAACGAAAAGATGAGCTAGAAGAAAAAAAGAAAAAAGAAAAAGAATTACGTCGCCAAATGGGTCAAACCGTAGTGATTCCTCGATTGATTACTGTACGAGAATTTGCAGATGCGCTTCATTTTCCAGTAACACAAGTAATGACAGAACTCATGAAAAATGGTATTTTGGCAAATCAAAACCAACATATTGACTATGACACCGCAACGATTATGGCGGAAGAGTTTGGATTTACTGTAAAAGCGTTTGAAGAAGAAAAGAAAGATTTAGATCAAGGAAAAGAAGACAGTCGTACCGAAGTATTGGAAGAAGCACTAAAACGAGGAAATCATATGACACCACGCCCTCCTGTAGTAGTAGTTATGGGGCATGTTGATCACGGAAAAACTCGATTGTTAGACACCATTCGTAAAGCAAATATTGCGGCTACTGAAGCAGGAGGAATTACCCAACATATTGGTGCCTATCAAACAATTTGGACTGACCCAAAGACAAAAGAGGTTCGGCCAATGAGTTTTATTGATACTCCAGGACACGAAGCCTTTACCGTAATGAGAAGTCGTGGTGCCAAGGTTGCTGATATTGCTATTTTGATTGTTGCTGCTGATGATGGGGTAAAGCCGCAAACAGTAGAAGCAATCCAAATTATTAAGGCCGCAAAATTACCATTTGTTGTAGCAATTAATAAAATTGATAAAGAAGGTGCTGATATTTTGCGTACCAAAACAGAATTAGCAAACAATGGCGTTCAGCCAGAAGAATGGGGAGGAACTGTTCCGGTGGTAGAAATTTCCGCAAAAGAAGGGCGCAATATTGATGGATTATTGAATATGATATTGCTTGTTGCAGATGTGCATGCAGATAGTATTCAAGCAGACGCCACGATTCAAGCCGTTGGTACAATTATTGAATCTCATTTAGATAAAAACATTGGTCCTGTCGCAACGGTGCTTGTACAAGCAGGAACACTCAAAAAATCTGATCCGTTAGTAGTGAATGGAGAAATTTATGGAAAAGTGCGTGCCATGCGAGATGATAGGGGTGTAAGTATTGATACTGCTGGACCATCTCAACCAGCACAGATTATTGGATTTAAAGTTGCTCCTGAAATTGGGGACGTGCTTGATGTAGCGGCTGCATCTACTGCAAAGGCAATCGATATTAAACAAAAGAAAAATGAACAAACTGGTGCGGTAAAACAAACTGTCGTAAGTTTACATACCGCAGTAGAAGAAGGGGATACTGCCAAGAAAACATTAAACTTGCTTATTAAAGCTGATGTATTAGGATCTCTTGAAGCCATTATTGGGTCATTACAAAAAATGAGTTACCAAGAAGTTGGTGTCAAAATTATCGGAAAAGGACTTGGAAACATTAGTGAATCTGATGTAAACAAAGCAAAAGCATCATCTGCCGTTGTTGTTGGATTTAATGTACAAGCAACACAACTTGCCGAAGAGTCTATGCGAGATGCTGGTATTTCTTTCTTGAGATATTCTGTTATTTACGATATTATCAATTGGGTCAAAGAAGAATTAGCAAAATTACTTGATACAGAAATGATTGTAACCGATATCGGATCGTTATCAGTAATGGGTATTTTCCGTACTGACAAACGTGCCATGACCGTAGGT
>JAGOUP010000078.1 GCA_018061205.1 Candidatus Levyibacteriota bacterium
AACGTATCCTCTACTACACAGGGCGAACACACAAAATCGGTGATATTGATGAAGGAAATACTGTCATGGATTGGATGGCAGAAGAGCGAGCTCGGGGTATTACTATCGTATCTGCTGCAACCACTGCATTTTGGAAACCAACACAGGGAGAATTTAAAGACGTAGAACACAGAATCAACATTATTGATACACCAGGTCACGTAGATTTTACCGCTGAAGTAGAACGATCACTTCGTGTATTGGATGGGGGTATTACTGTGCTTGATGCTGAAGAAGGCGTTCAATCACAATCTGAAACAGTCTGGAGACAAGCAGATAAATACAACGTTCCTCGTATCTGTTTTGTGAACAAAATGGACAAACTGGGTGCAGACTTTTTGGCAACTATCAAATCTATTGAAGACCGACTTGGTGCAAACTGCGCTATTATGGTACTTCCTATTGGTTTTGAAGATACCTTTAAAGGAACAGTAGACCTTTTGACCAGAAAAGCCTATGTGTGGGGATCAGAAGAGCTTGGAGCGAAATATGACGTGACTGATGAGATTCCTGAAGACATGAAAGATCAGGTTGAAGAATTCCGAGCAAAACTCGTGGAAAAGATATCTGAAACAGATGATGTATTGATGGATAAATATTTGAATGGAGAACAACCTTCTGTTGAAGAGCTGAAGCATGCACTGAGACGTGCAGTTATTGCCTACAAATTAGTACCTATCTATGCCGGTTCATCACTCCGCAACAAAGGTGTACAACCACTTTTGGATGCAGTTGTGGAATATCTTCCATCACCTGTTGATTTGAAAGAAGTAATTGGAAAAAATCCAAAAACAGGAGTTGAAGAAATACGACAATTGGTCGAGGCAGCACCGATGGCAGGATTGGCTTTCAAAATCCAAAATGATCCGCATGTGGGAAAACTGACATTTTTCCGTGTGTACTCAGGAACGCTCAAAGCAGGATCTTATGTCTATAACAGCATAAAAAACAATAAAGAACGAGTCGGACGATTGCTCATGATGCATTCTAACAATAGAGAAGAAATTCAAGAAGCATACGCAGGAGAAATTGTCGCTATTGTTGGACTGAAAGAAACAGGAACAGGAGATACCCTGTGTGATGAAGCAAAACCAATCGTACTTGAGCAAATTACCTTTCCTGAGCCGGTTATTTCATTGGCTATTGAACCAAAAACTAAAGGGGATCAAGAAAAAATGGGGTTTGCACTAAAGCGACTTATGGATGAAGATCCGACATTCCAAGTGAAAACAAATCATGAAACAGGACAGACCATTATCTCAGGTGTTGGTGAATTGCAACTGGAAGTTAAAGTGAACACCATGAAGGCTGATTTTGGAGTTGAAGCAAATGTCGGCGCACCACAAGTTGCCTATAAAGAAACGGTTGCCAAAATAGCCGAAGGAGAAGGGAAATACATCAAGCAGTCCGGAGGACGTGGGCAGTATGGACATTGTTTCCTGCGCATTGAACCACAACCACGAGGTGAAGGCTATGAATTTGTTGATGCAATTAAAGGTGGTGCTATTCCTGCAGAATTTGTGAAAGCTATTGAAAAAGGGGTAAAAGAAACACTCGAAAACGGTATCTTACTTGGTTATCCGATGGTTGATATCAAAGTGACCGTGTATGACGGATCTTATCATGATGTGGATTCGTCCGAAATTGCTTTTAAAATTGCTGCATCCATGGCGCTTCAGTCAGGAACTAAAAAAGCAGATCTGAAACTTTTGGAACCAGTCATGAAAGTTGAGGTCACGACTCCTTCAGAATTTATGGGAGACGTGATTGGAGATTTGTCTAGTAAGAGGGCCCAAATTTCAGGAACTGAAGAGAGAAATAAAGCAACGATCATCATGGCTATGGTGCCTTTGGGTGAACTCTCAGGGTATGCCACAGCACTTCGCAGTATGACCCAGGGGCGTGCATCATATTATATGGAACCATCTCATTATGAAGAGGTTCCACAAAATATTGTTGATGGCATGTTAGCAAAATCCACATTCTCCGGCCGCGTTAATGCACAATAGCTTTCTCAAAAGCCAAGAGACAGCATAATCCCTCTTTGCTGTCCCTTGGTATTTCTATAGTAAGTAAATAGCTTCTTATATCTTTATATAATTTTTTTTGTATTGTCGCTTGACGTGACTTCTACAAAATAGTGACAGATCGGGTGTCATCCTGAACTCGTTTCAGGATCTTCTTTGTAAATTAGGATTCTTTTTGGTTTTACGAGTAATGTATAATATCTTTATGAAACGAGTTCTTTGTATATTTGCTCATCCTGATGATGAAGCGTTCGGCCCTGGAGGAACGATTGCGACATTAGCAAAAGATCATGAAGTCTATATTCTTTGTGCGACAAAAGGGCAGAAAGGTGAAGTGAGTAAAAAAATTTCAGGAACACTTGGACAAGAACGTGCAAAAGAGCTTTTGGCATCAGCCAAAATTTTAGGAGTGAAAAAAGTATTTTTCTTAGGATTTACCGATGGGACATTATCAAATAGTCTCTATCACAAACTTGCTGATATGGTCATGCAGTATGTAACTGAGTTACAACCAGAAATGCTTCTTACCTATGAACCTCATGGGGTTTCCGGTCACATAGATCATATTACCATGTCTATGGTGACTAATTTTGTTTTTGATAGATCACCATTTGTTAAAAAACTGATGATGCATGCTACGCTTCATGAAATTGCTTCACTTCGGAAGGATTATTTCATTTATTTTCCTCCAGGATATAAAGAATCAGAGATTGATGAGATTGTAGACACAAGTGAGGTATGGGATAAAAAAGTCAAAGCTATGCATTCTCACAAATCACAAATGCATGATGTCATACGAATCTTAAAAGATTATGAAAAAAGACCAAAAAAAGAATACTTTCTTGTCCGTAAACAAGACCCGGTTCTAGGGTAAAGCGTAAAGGGGTTGCTTTCCCCTTTCCCCTTAATACTTATAGTATAATCAGACAATGAAAAAAATAACAATTATACTGTCCATTGTGCTTATCATTGGAGTGTTTGGGTATATGCGTTTTTTTTCAAATGAGCCTATGGTTTCTCCTCTTTCTTCTTTATCTCATCCTACAGGTGTTGCTGCGACCATAACGCCGGTACAACAGCAAACCATGACGTCTATTTTTGTTCCCTATTGGAGTTTTACCACTAAAAAAATTGATACAAAAGATTTGGATATTATCATTTATTTTGGGATCAGTGCAGATGAAAATGGGATTGATAAAACTGACGCAGGATATACAAAGCTATCTCAGTTTAACAAACTTCTTCCCGCACAGACAGAAACGTTGTTAACGGTACGGATGATTGATTCGGAATTTAACTCAAAACTCCTTGAAGATAAAAAATTGCAAGAAAAAATTATTCTAGAATCGATTGCCTTGGCAAAGGAACATAACTTTTCAGGTATTGTACTCGATTTTGAGATCAATGCGTTAGCTTTTGATTCAGTCATTAAAAATATCAGTTCGTTGTATATACGTTACAGCAAAGAAGTCAAAGCGAACAATCTCACATTTTCTGTAACCTTATATGGTGATACGTTTTATCGTGCCCGTCCATATGATGTAGAAGAGATTGTAAAACATGCAGATCATATCTATAT
>JAGOUP010000079.1 GCA_018061205.1 Candidatus Levyibacteriota bacterium
CATGCACTCAGTATATTGACCAGTATCACTTTTTTTCGTGACAATCCTTTATGCAGCAGCAATCCAAAATCTCCTATCTCTTGTGGTATTTCATGTGCAGCAACAGCGAGTGTTGTGACGATTCCCAGTGGAATACTGACCAAAAAAGTGAGCGCTATGACGATGCCGTCTAAAAAATTGTGTATCGTATCTCCGACAATAATCAGCGGCACTGTTGTTTTTGTATGCTCATCGCTATGAAAGTCTTCATGATGATGAAACCAATGAAGAAATCTCTCAATAAAAAAGAAGAAAATGATACCAATAAGAGTCCACAAGAAAATATCTACACTACTTCCCGCCTCTTCTACATGCTCAGATGCTTCAGGGAGTAAATCAAAAAATGCAGCACCCAAGAGTGTTCCTGCAGCAAATGCTGCCAAAAAATGTGAGATCTTCATCGCAAATTTCTGATGAGAAAGGAGAAGGAGACCCCCAATAAGTGATCCAACACTCCCAATAAATGTAAAAACTAAAATGTATCCAAGTGTCGTCATATATCTATATCTCCCTATATGTCATATTCGTCTTATTGGTCCTATTTCTGACAGTTACGGCACAATCCAAAAAACTCCAATGAGTGATGCTTTACCACAAAACCTTTCTTTTTTTGAATTTCTTTTTCCAATTCCTTGATATTACAATCAGAGATATCTTCTATGTTGCCACAGTGTTCACATACGAGATGGTGATGTGCTGCCTTACTAGACAGTTCATATCGCAGCTTTCCTTCATTGAACTGGATCGGTGTGATGATCCCTTTTTCTGTGAACATATTGACTATACGAAACGCAGTAGCCGGATCAATTTCAACATCATTTTTCTGTAAATACACTATGATAGATGCCACATCGAGTGGTGTATCAGATTTTTCCAAAAGTTGCAGAACTGCTATCCGAGCCGGCGTTGCCTTCAAATCAATTTGTCGTAGTTCATCAGAACAATTATGCTGTATATTCATATGCAATCAACTTGCATGTAGTATATGCAATTCACTCGCATTAGTCAACCCCCAATCTCATTGCTAGTTGCTAGTTGCTAGTTCTTGCTATAATACCTGTATGTCAAGCAAAGCGAGATCCCGCTCCGCGGGACAAAAACTCTTCATATTCCTATTCGTCTTACATGTCGTATTGGTCTTATTTCCTTCTTCTTCTTTTGCCCAAGAAGGGTTAGAGATTGTCGGGCAACAATCCTCAGCTCCACAGGAATCCTTTCATAAAGGAACTGTCGTAAAGATTGAAAAAGAGGGAATGAAAAAAATTGGCAATGACGACAACTTTTACCAAACCGTACAACTCCAATTAGATAACAACAAAACTATTCTTGCAGAGTATGGTGGACAGACAAAAATCCCTGAAAACCAAAAACTACGCATTGGAAATGAAGTCGTTGTGCTGTCTGCAAAACTTCCCAATCAACCAATCAAATATCACATTGTTGACCGATATCGACTGACCCCGCTGCCGTTTCTCATCATTGGATTTTTTGTACTCGTTATCGCATTTGCAGGTCGCAAAGGCTTGGGTTCCATTGCTGGCATGATTATCAGTCTGGGGGTTCTTTTGTTCTTCATTGTGCCTCAAATCCTCGCAGGTCATGATGCCTTGCTCGTTACTATTATCGGCGCACTTTTTATCATGATCACGACGATTTATCTCTCCCATGGGTTTTCCCGCCAAACAACTGTTGCTATCATCGCTACCTTTTTTTCCCTCCTCATTACTGGAATTTTGGCGATCTATTTTGTAAATCTTTTGTCTCTCCAAGGACTCGGTAGTGAGGAAAATATGGCACTCCAATTTGGTGCTGATTTTATCAATCTCCAAGGCATTCTCTTAGGCGGTATCATCATCGCATCATTAGGTGTTTTAGATGATACGACGACCACCCAATCAGCAACGATTTTTGAGTTGGCCAAAACCAACACCAAACTCACCTTTGGACAACTGGTTGAAAAAGGACTGAGTATAGGACGGGAACACATCGCAGCATTAGTGAATACCTTGGTATTAGCATACGCCGGTGTCTCCCTCTCTTTATTCATCTTCTTCGTTCTCAATCCCCAAAACCAACCATACTGGGTACTCCTCAACAGTGAAAGCATCGTCGAAGAAGTTGTTCGAACCATAGCAGGAAGCATCGGCCTCATCTTAGCCGTACCCATTACCACTATTCTGGCTGCATGGATGGTCAAAAAATTTTCAATTTGAAATGTAAAATTTGAAATGAATGTTAAAATATTAAAAATTAAAACATTTAAATTTCATTGAAAATTTAAAATTAAAAATTTCAAATTGAGCTACCATAGTTATAATACCTCAAAAGTTTCAAATTGAAACGTTTCTTCCATTTCATTTGTGTCCACTTTCCGAATCTCAGCAAGCATTGGCCCGACATTACAATGTTCTACCATTTTGCTGACTGCGGTATTCTCTCCTTGCAGCATGACTTCCACTGTTTTCTCATCCGTATTCTGCACCCACCCCACAAGGTTTAGTTTGACAGCATTAGTCTTCACAAACTGCCGAAACCCTACCCCATGCACCCGCCCATGTATAGTCACATGTACTGTTTTCATAAATAGTAATAATTTTTAATTCGAAATTTAAAATTTGAAATGAAATTTAAATATTTTAAAATTTAAGTTTTAAAAATTCATTAAAAATTGTAAATTAAAAATTTCAAATTACTTTTTTTCCTTGGCAAGCGTTCGCAGTTGTTTGAGTTTCCACATAAACAGCGCCCCCTTATTCCTGGCATTACTATCCTTACAAAACGTGAGGGCTTTTTCCAGTATAGATCGATGTACTGTTTTTGCCAGTTTTATATAGAGGGCCTTGTGTTTATAGTCATCCAACTCCTCAGCCAAATGCACCCCAAAAGACTGAAATTCACGAGAAATATACTTGTCCTCAGTCGGCTTAAAATTCTTGAGAATAGTCCCAATCTTCTGCATAAAAGTATTATAATTGTTTTATTGTTACATTGCTTTATTGCTATTCCCTCTCCCTCTGGGAGAGGGTTAGGGTGAGGGAACAATACAACAATATAACAATCTAGCAATACGTTACTTCGTATTGAACTGATGCTGCGCTGCTTCGAGGCCTTCTTCCAATCCACATTTGAGCGCATGTGACCCTCTCTTGATGAGTTCTCGTATCTTCCCTGCTTCTCCTTTATCAAAATTGCCCAATACAAAATCATCAACATTATGGATAACATGTGCAGCTATTTTCTCATGGGTTTTTGTAACACCGATGCCCATACGAAATCGCCAGAACATTTCAGTACCCAGATTTTCCATGATAGATTCTACTCCATGATGCCCGGCTCCACTCCCACCTTTTCTGATTTTCATACTCCCTGATGGCAAATCGAGTTCATCATGCACGACCCACACATCAAATGGTTCTATTTTGTAAAAAGAGGCGATTCTGTCCACAGAATCGCCTGATTCATTCATATGTGTTTGTGGTTTTGCCAAAATGATTTTTTCCGCTTTTCCTATTTTAGGCGTATAGGTATATTC
>JAGOUP010000080.1 GCA_018061205.1 Candidatus Levyibacteriota bacterium
AAGAACGAAGCTCTTTGATAACCGTTTGCGAACTCATGTTGTACGTATACTGCTGCTTTGGTTTAAAAAAGCTAACGATATACCATACTCCAAGCAGAACCAATAATAAAACAATACCAAAGAGAATGTATTTCACTATTTTGATCTGCATAGAGATAGTATAACATTTTTCTCTTTTCCCGTTGACAATTATTTTCAAACGTGTATATTTATACATACTCATATGACCAAATTTCTTCTTGATAGCGGTGACCCGGAGGAATATAAAAAACTCGTAAGGATTGCTCAAAACGCAGGAAGTCAGATGTGGGGTTCTACTACCAATCCTAGTCTCATTGCAAAAAAATTGGCTGGAAAAAAACTGACAGTCAAAGAAGCATTCGCATTGCAAAAAGATTTGGTACTCGAAATCCTCTCAATAGTGACGGGTGCTGTTTCAGCAGAAGTCTATTCCGATAAAGATACAACAGCTGATGCGATGATTGAACAGGGCAAAGAAATCGCCACATGGCACGAGCGAGTCGTTGTTAAATTACCAACAACACTGGAAGGATTTAAAGCCCGAACAACACTCCGGAAAGAAAAAATCATGACAAATAATACATTGGTGTTTTCACAAGAGCAGATTTTTGCTATATGCCTGCACGAACATCTCATTCAAAAACTTTTCGGACCAACCAATGATCTTTTTCCGCCATTTATTTCACCCTTTGTCGGAAGACTCGATGACATAGGAGAAGATGGAATGAGTCTCGTAGAACATGGTATGCGAATCAAAGATAGTTTTACCAGTACTATCTGGATGCTAGAGGCATCGGTTCGAACATCAGATAGCATAAAGCGTGGTATTGATATCGGCACAGAACTGATCACGGCTCCCATGAATATCTATGAAACATGGTTTGCTATACAAGATCAGCCACTAGGGTATACCAAAGGCCTGACACCACTTCCTATTTGGACACCATCAGCAGAACTTCTCGCTACTGCAACAATCGAAGAATTTATGAGTATCATAACCTCGAAAAAACTCAATATCACCCACCCTTTGACTGAGAAGGGGATTGTCAAATTTGTTGAAGATTGGAAAGCAATACTGATATAATAGCTTTATGTCAAAAGAAGAATACAAAGACATTTTAGCTTTTATCGATGACTACTGGAAAAAAATTATCCATGATCCAAAAGATAGCCAGGGCGATCCACATGTCATCCCGCTTCCAAATACCTTTATAACTCCTAACGCAAAATCACACTGGAAAAATTCTATGTTCTATTGGGACACATTTTTTATGTTCCGAGGACTGGTTGATACGAACAATGACTGGGTCATTCCTGAGGTCGTTGATAACTTTGTCTATTTGTATAACCAGTTTGGCATCATCCCAAATGCTAGTATCTGGGCATTTTTAGGTCACTCACAACCACCATTTCTCTCATCAATGATTTTTGATGCATATTACTCAATACAGCGTGGCACTGGTGTCAGTGTTTTTGGTAAAAGTCCTTATATCAGAAAGTGGTTGAAGAATAAAATGAGTGTTGCCCAAAATGAATATTGGCAAGTATGGGAAGATAAAGAAACATATACCCATAAAATAGAAGCATTCGGATTGAGTAGATACGGTGATCGTGATGTCGGCTATCCTTTGACGTCTGAAAGAGAATCAGGATGGGATTTCACTACACGTTTTTATAACCGCTGTAATGAGTTTTTACCTATTGATCTCAACTCGTATCTTCATAAATACGAAAAAGATTTTGCAAAAGCAGCAAATATTTTAGAAGATAAAGAAGAAGAGGAAATGTGGGAACAACGGGCATTGGATAGACATACACGTATGAGAAAATATATGTGGAATGAGGAAAAAGGTTTCTTTTTTGATTATGACCACCGCAACAATTTACAAAGCGAATTTTATTCTCTTGCAGGCTTTGTGCCACTGTGGGCAAAACTAGCCACGTATGAAGAGGCAAAAAAAATGAAAGAAAAACTCCCTCTTTTTGAAACAGATTATGGTTTAACAATTACATCACCTCTCGAACTTCCTGACCCAACAACATACGAGAGAATACCAAAAGCATTTCGCCTTTCTATAGAAGAACTCATGACACCAAAACAATGGGATTACCCCCATATCTGGTCTCCACTAGAATATCTCACGGTTATTGGCCTATTGCGCTATGGTTTTGTAGATGACGCTGTACGGATTATGAAAAAATCAGTCAAGGCAAATCATGCAGTATTCCAAAAATATGGAGCACTTCTCGAAAAACTCGATGCCACAACTGGTGAAAAACCAAAAGACTTTTGGTACCCATCACAACTCGGTTTTGGCTGGACAAATGCGATTTTTTACCGATATGTCCATATCCTGGATTATATAGAAGAAAAAAATGGCAAAATCTTTTCTGAAGAGACAATGCAAACAGAACCACCATATAGTCTTACCGGGATTCTTCACTAAAACTTATAGTAATAACGTTGAAGAGGGGAGAGTAATCAAAAAATTTTCTCTCTTATGACTCCCCCAGCAATAGGAGTTCAGAGTAAAAATTGTAAATTACGAATTACAAAATCTTAAATCTTAAAGAGCATATTTTCCTTAATCAAGAAGCCTCATTTAATGACATTTACACAACGCTCTACGATTCGATTTAAGGCACTTGTTTACCCTAAGACGTACAAATACTCATTTCAAAGAAATATTGTCCATTTACCATTTGTCATTTGCCATTGATTTTCAATTTTAAAATATATTAATTGGTTCATTGAATGGAAAATGGAACATAGAAAATGGCAAATATACATGATGTGAGGGAATGCCCTATGGGGTAAATGGCGAGAGAGAGCCTATATAGGCATACTTTTCATATAATTTAGCTTCAATTGGATAAAAAAACACATTTCATACTATTATATTAAGACCCATAGTAGGGTACTGCTGTGAAAATTTCATAGAGATCTTAAGGAGTAGATATTGCCACCATCAGCTATCAAAGAAAAAACGAGAAAGGGTATAAAGGATAAAACAAGGCATTTGGCAAAATGACCCCTCCCCTCAAACACTCTGATCATGACGTCGCAAAAGTATTATTGTGCGACGTAAGCAATCATACTTTCCTAGTGGTAACAAACTAAGGATAGTTAAGCATGCACCATGATGTGGAGAACACTGTAACCAATCCTGCATGCATATAAGAGAGCTCTCTGTGATCCACATCACTCTTGTGAGCTTAGATACTTTCCTTTTGTAAGTACCTGACACCCTTGTCCTCCAAAGGACTCATGAAAGAGGTTGAGATTAGACTGTTAAATCAATCTAATTGCAACAATTTAGCCTCGTTATTATAGAGAGCAGAACACTGTTCGTGTTTTTTTCGTATTGAGCTGGTGTACGCTCCTCCAGGGATGTACTCGTATGCAACGATAGCCTGCAGATAACCCTGCGGGAATTCCCGATGTTGTGAAAAGTCGAGCCTAGACACTCCGTTCCCTGTGAAAACTTACCTGTTTTTTTACTTTTTGAGGCTAAATAATTATATAG
>JAGOUP010000081.1 GCA_018061205.1 Candidatus Levyibacteriota bacterium
GCGATAGTAATACCAGCGACAACAATCATTGGTTTAATAAATGATTTGGTTTTCATTCCATAAGTGTACAGATAGGAGATAAAATCCTGATAAAATAATTATCAAAAAAGAATGAAGATTTCCTACTGAGGCGCAACCTCAGTGACTGATGCTGCGCCTCAGTAGGAAAATAGCGTATAATTAGACCATTACCCCTAATCAAATACAAAAAATGAAACTATTTACCCCAAAAACATTTACTTTACCCAATCTAAAAGGCATATCTGCAAAAACCACTGAGGAACACCTCAAGCTCTATGCTGGCTATGTCAAAAACGCCAATTTGATAACCGAAAAAATCGCTGAGTTAAAACAAGACTCAGAGAAAAACGCTTATTTGCTAGGGGAGGTCAACCGACGATTTGGCTTCGAATACAACGGTATGCGAAATCATGAAGTCTATTTTGATTCTCTTCAGGGCAGTCCTGCAACCCTTAGCGACGACTCCCTTATGAAACTCATAACAGAAACTTGGGGTTCTTACGATGCTTGGCTTGTAGAATTCAAAGCAATCGCCCTTACTCGTGGCATTGGCTGGGCAATGTTATACCACGATCGCAAAGAAAATCGCCTTCTCAACGCTTGGGTAGACGAACAGCATTTGGGTCAACTTCAAGATTGCACCCTCGTTCTTGCCCTCGATATGTGGGAACACTCATATGTTGCCGACTATCAACCTTCCGGCAAGAAAAACTACGTTGAGGATTTCTTTGTAAATTTGAATTGGAGTAAAGTAGAAGAAAACTTAAAATAATTTCGATAATTGTTTTGGATGATTAATTAGCCAATTTTATAGATGCATTTTTATTTTGCCTATAAATTATTATTGAAATAATTACATAAAACCCCACCACCAACCACGGAGAAAATTGTCCGACATTGAGCGAAGCAAAAGGAAGTTTGGCAAAATTATTGACCATAAAAAGTTCATAAGATAGCAAAAAGTAGCTCACCCAAGCGAAGGGTGTTGCAACGAAAGTAGAAAACATTCCGATCACTCCCGCAAGAAAAACAAATAGCATTGTCACCGGTACAAATGGCAATACCAGAATGTTTACAACAACACCAACAATAGATATTTGCCCCATGGTATATAGAATGCATGGTGATACAAAAATGAGAGTTGCGAATGTCGAAGCAACAATGCCTCGCAAGCCAAATCTCTCTGTTACAAAGCCAATTTTATTTTCTATTGGCCTTGCCAGAAATATCAATCCGAGTGTTGCCAAAAAAGAAAGTTGGAAGGAAGGATCGTGTAAAAGAATCTTTGGATTTTCTATAAGCATAATCAAACCAACAAAGATAAGTGCCCTTAATACACTATAATCGCGTCGTGCCAAATCTGCAGTAAGCGCGATTCCAGCCATGAGACAAGAACGCACAACTGTCGCGCCACCACCAACCAAGATGCCAAAGATTGCGACACCAAGTCCACCAAAAAATATTCCCCAGAATCTAGGAAGAAACAAAAGTAGTCTACGCATCGCATCAGCAACAATTGTAATGTTGTAACCAGAAAGGACAACAATGTGTATAAGACCAACTTTTCTGAAGTCATCCAATAGTTGTTTGCCGAGAGCTGATTTCTCCCCCACAACAAGTCCCCCCGCGAGAGCTGAGTGAGGTTCACCAAGATTTTTCTCGAGACTATGAACAAAAGATTTTTTTATAATAAATAATTGCGACGATATTGAGTCAAATAGATTGATAATTTTAAAATGATCCGATAAGGATAGTTGCGTGTCAGTTCGATCCAACCGTTTTACGTTAGCACTTTTTATTTCAAAATAAATATCGTCCTTCTCCAGATAACCAACGTAGTCAAAGACTCGACCGTCCGCATTCCCAAAGTTTGTAGGTTCAAGAAGTTTGCCCGAGAACACAACCTGATCGCCAAACGAAAAACTCGGATAGAGTTTTGTTTTGACCCTGATGGCAACTTCTTCACCGCAAATCTCCGAGGCCTCTATCATTGAAAAATGATCTGCGAATATAACAAAAACCTGACCGGTTTCTTTTTTCTCTGGCTCAGAAATTATTTTGCCGGTGCCAGTGGTGTGTTGCTTCAAACATTTGTCAGAACTTATGCGAGTATCGGTAGAAGATTGCCACAATCGCAATACTGCGAGCGCAACAAAAATACTCCAAAAGATAAAACTTTTTTTGTTCATTATCCAATTGTACAGATAGGAGATAAAATCCTAATAAAATAATTATCAAAAAAGAATGAAGACAACTCCTCGAGGTGAAAACTCGAGGAGTTGTCTCAAAAAATATGGCCTAGATTCGTCAGAGAACCTTCAATTACTCCTCGAGGCCTCACCTCGCGAGAAATCTTTCACCAAACTCTCCTGTTCCTGTCGGTTCAAAGCTTTTTTGAAACGCGCACCTCTGACCCCTTTCACTCTCTTTTCACAATCAGTCCAATTTGTGTGAATCATGACTTTGCCACCGACGGCACTAACATAAGAAAATGCTGGCTTTTTTGATCGCGATTTGCTGTTTTTCTTATCATCGGCCTTTACAAAATCGTGTGAAACATTCGTAACATTTGCTATTGGATAACCCGAAAGAGGACCGTTGTAAAGGTCTATCTTTACATCATCTGCAAATGAGGTTGCGATAATATCGCACCTTTCATTACCAGCAACACCGACATGACCACCGACGTATTTGAAATCTACTTTTTTGTTTTCACAAACTTCGATCAATCGCAACCATAAATCTTTATTCAATACTTCTTCTTTGGTTTTTGTTTTCCAACCATTTTTCTGCCAGCCATAGACCCACTTTGTAATCCCATTTATCAAATATGAAGAATCGGAGTAGACAATGTTTTCAGAGTCACGACCAGTCTCGCCGAGTGCATTGATCGCCGCCAAAATCTCCATCCTGTTATTTGTGGTATCTTCTTCGCGACCACCCAACTCAATACAGAGGTGTGACCTCTGGATGACTACGATCGCCCCCCAACCACCGGGACCTGGGTTTCCCCGCGATGATCCGTCAGTAAAAATTATATTTGTCATAAAAAGTAGTATATCAGATGTTTACAGAGGTGTGACCTCTGTATGCACCTCCTCCACTCGCAAACGAATCTCAGCCCTACTTCGAAACATAGATTTTTCGACCGATGCAATCAAATCCATAACCGTACCTTCTCTAACTTCATTTGCCCATCTTTCTTTCGCTCCAAAAAAAGCTATCGCCGACATTTTCTGGCCATTCTTTTTCTTGAAAACGATTTCAACATGATCGTTAGTCTTACCAAATTTCCGCACTACAACAGGAGTCACTTTTCTGAACAAAAAAAGCGGTTTTGGATTACCTATTCCAAACGGTGCCAATTTATTTATTTGTTCATATAACTTACTATCAATTTCATCGATAGTAAGTTCCATATCTATTACTTCCTTTTTACTGATCTGATCACCACCATCAATCGATCCATAAACTTCATTCAACCTTTGTTCCAGAAAATGTATCTCATCATTTGCCACTGCAAAA
>JAGOUP010000082.1 GCA_018061205.1 Candidatus Levyibacteriota bacterium
ACTGCCTTCTCTGATCGTGGCTTTGATCTAACATCTTGAGGTATAGATGCTGCTAAATCTGCACCATCCGTAGATGACATCTGCATAACAAACATATTTGCATCATAATCACTAGCAAGTAGCACACTATGAAAATCATGAAGAATCTCTCCCACATGTGCTACTTCGAAAGAATCTGTTTGTTGTAGTAACTCACCTACTGTGGGTGATTCAGAAACAGAAGGCTCTTCTAATAAAGAATGTCGTTCAGCTAATACCATAGATTATATATAAAGGAGGCTGAGGGAGAAGTCAAGGGTGAGTGTTGTGATCTGGATTACTGAAAAGAATAAGAGATCCTGAAACTAGAGATTGCCACGTCGCTCGCTCCTCGCAATGACAAGGAAGAAAAATTATTCGCCGATGGCAATGCGGGAGATTTTTTTGACGACGATGTTTTCGCCTAATTTGCCGATCGTTTGTTTGATAAGTTTTTCGATAGTTAAGGAATTGTCTCGGATATAATCTTGTTTCAAAAGTGCATCAACGTCTTTTGGATTCATGGATGCTACTTGCATAGCAACTTCTTTGGCTAAGAGCTTGAATTCATCAGTTCTGGCAACAAAATCTGTTTCACAAAGGATTTCGACCAATGCCGCAACTCTGCCTGTTTGGTGGACATAACTCTCAACCAAACCCTGTCCTACTTCTCTATCTCCTTTTTTCTCTGCTTTTTCCAATCCCTTGGCTTTCAACCATTCTTTGGCTTTTTCGTAGTTGTTGTCTGTTTCTTCGAGTGCTTTGCGACAATCAGCAATACCTGCTGAGGTTTCATTTCGGAGTTTTTTGAGTAATTCGATGTTTGCGCTTGCCATAGTTTTAGTTTGTCATTCTGGAAGGAGCAAAGCGACTGATAGAATCTAGTAATAAAGATCCTATCGCTTCGCTCCAGGATGACTAATTAGTCACACCTGGTTCTTCAGTCTTTTTTGTTGTTTTTTTTGATACCTTTGGTTTTATTTCTTTTGGTGCTTTTTCCTTTTTTGCTTTCTTTGGTTCTACTGGCTTTTCCTCTTCAGATTGCTTCGCTTCGCTCGCAATGACAGGAGACTGTGCTGCTTGCTCTGCTGCTTTGGCGGCAGTAGCTTTTTGTTTTGCTCCTTCTTTTTTCCCTTCAATCCATGCATCGATAATGAATTTGGTGATGAGTTCTATACTACCTACTGCATCGTCATTTGCTGGAATCGGATAATCAATCACTGTTGGGTCTGCATTGGTATCAACCATACCGACAATAGGCACACCCATTTTATTTGCTTCACGAACTGCTAAATCTTCCATGTGTGTATCAATAACAAACAACGCATCTGGAATAGCTGTCATACCAGCAACACCACCATAGAAACTGGTTAATTTGGTTTTCTCTTTTGCCCATCCACCAATTTCTTTTTTGGTAAATCCGATTTGCGCATTTTCATCCTGAAGATCATGAGTGATTTTTTCCAATTTTTTGTAGTTTTTTGCTACTTCTGTAAAGTTGGTTAAGATACCGCCAATCCAACGATTGGTAACCAAGAAAAGCCCATCTGCGCCTGCTTCATTTGCTCGTTTGACTTCTGCTTCAACGATCGTTTTTGCTTGTCTTTTGGTTCCAACAACCACGATATTGCCGCCTTTTGCAGCCAAATTTTTGATAAAGTTTGCAGCTATTTCAAGTTCTTCTTTGGTTTTGGCCAAATCTATGATGTGGATGTTGTCACGGGCTTCAAATACGTAATCACGTGCTTTGGGGTTTTGACGAGTAACCTGATGTCCAAAATGACATCCAGCCTCGAGTAGTTGTTCAAGTGTAATTTCACGCATAATCTAATCCTTTTTCCACCATTCAGTCATATATTTATCTGTTAGGATTAGTAACTGAATGTGAGTATTGAAGGTATTATAGCAAATAAAAGGCACAGATACAAGAGATTTTCCATTTACCATTTATCATTTGCCATCTATTTTCAATTTGAAAATTTCTAAATTTGACAATTAATGGGAAATGGAACCTGAAAAATGGAAAATTTATGGTGTGGGGTATTTTGTGCAGAAGGTTTTGACTTCACGGGCGATGGCTGCTAATTTTTTGTTTTTTGCGATAGTTGCTCTGTATTCTTTCATCAGGACTGAGCGTTTTATCTTGTCATCTGCTGGGAGTTCCATGCCTTCGACCTCTGCGATGGCTCTGTTGTACCAACTAGCTATTTTTTTCATTTCTCGCTCTTTCATACCTCGAGTGGTAACTGCTGGAGTACCTAATCTAATACCTGATGAGAAAAGAGGTGGCATAATATCTCCAGGAACACCGTTGTAATTCAGGACAATGCCAGCTGCTTCTAGTGCTATGGCTGCTATGCGACCATTTACTTTTTTCTTTCGTAAATCAATGAGAATCAGATGATTGTCTGTTCCCCCACTCACCAATTCAAAACCATGCTTCGTTAATTCTTCTGCTAATACTTTGGCATTTTTGACTATCTGTTCACCATAAGTTTTGAATTTTGATGTGGCTGCTTCTTTCAATGCTACGGCAATTCCTGCTGTTTGGTTATCATGTGGTCCACCCTGCAAACCCGGGATGATCGCTGTTTCAATTTTCTTTGGCAATTCTGAATCCTTTTTCAACCCTTTTTCTGTCACTAAAATCATCGCACCTCGAGGCCCACGAAGGGTTTTGTGTGTTGTTGTGGTAATAATGTGTGCATATGGTACAGGCGATGGATGTTGTCCTGCAATAATCAATCCTGTGATATGAGACACATCTGCCATAAGCCAACAACCTGCTTTGTCAGCAATCGCACCAAAGCGTTTGAAATCAATTTTTCGAGGATATGCGGTAAAACCACAAATGAGCAAATCAGGTTTTTCAGCCATCACCTGTTCTTCAATCGCATCATAATCGAGCTTCGCATCTTTCCCTAACTGATAATGCGAAATCTTGAAAAGTCGCCCTGATAACCCAATCGGATGACCATGCGTAATATGTCCCCCACTGGTCAATGATAATCCCATCATTTTCTCCCCATTTTTGAGCACCGCAAAAAAGACGGCACTATTTGCTGGAGCACCAGAGAGTGGCTGCACATTGACATATGGCACACCAAAGAGTTTCATCGCGCGCTCTTGAGCTAGACTCTCCACCTGATCTGCAACTGCATTTCCTTGATAATATCGACGTCCTGGAAATCCTTCTGAATATTTGTTCGTCAATACTGAACCGAGTGCTTCCATCACTGCTTTTGAGGTGTAATTTTCAGAGGCAATCATCTCTAAGACATCTTTTTGGCGTTTTTCTTCAGCTTTGATCAATGTGAGGATTTGGGGATCTGTTTTTTTCAAAGCATTCATCATTTCTGCATGCAGTATAGAACAAAAAAAGCACGAAATGCAAGAAGCAAAAATACCCCTTGAAAATCACAAACACTATCGTATAATGATTAAAGAATCACCTATTTGACACAGTAATACTTATTGTGTACAATGCAGACTATAAGAT
>JAGOUP010000083.1 GCA_018061205.1 Candidatus Levyibacteriota bacterium
TAAATAGGCGCCTCAGGATACGCCTCACAAAGCGCTTCTAATACTCTCTCTGCCCCTCCATACTCTCGAATATAATCATGTACTATTGCTACTTTCATAGGAGTCCTAACTGTTCACCTGCATCTTTTTTTTCCTTGTCCGCCTTAGCTTTAGCAATCGTGGAAGCAACCTGTCCACTCAATATGTCTAATCGTTTTAAAAGACTGTTGAACCCAAGTTTTTCAAAAGCGGCTTTTGCATTTTTTAGATGGACTTTTTCAATTTCTGCTTTTTCCAAGTCGATATGAATCGGTGCATCAGTGATGATCGTTGCCAGTTTTTTAGCCAGTGCTGCTTGTTCTGCATCCACAGCCAACTTTTCAGCAATTCGAGGACTCACATCTCCAAGATTCTGATAGAGATTTTCAAATGTTTCAAATTTCCTGATGAGTCCAGCAGCCGTTTTCGGCCCTATCCCTGCCACTCCTGGATACCCATCTGAATTATCTCCAATGAGCGCTTTATAATCGATAAACTGTGCTGGTGTGACTCCATACTTCTCCTCCACCTTCTGCTCATCATAAATAGTGAGTGTTTTCAAACCCACCAAAGGAGAAAGCACCATAACATGAGAGTTTACCAACTGCAACAAATCCCGATCCCCTGAAACAATCAATGTTTGAACTTCACCCTTTCCCCTTTCCCCTTTCCCCTTAACAATTTGATGTGCCAGCGTCCCGATGAGGTCATCCGCTTCATACCCATCCAACTCAAAAACAGCGATATTCAGTAGCGATACTATCTCATGTACTTTGACTATTTGCGAGATAAATTCATCAGCTATTTTGGGTCTATGTTGATGGTAGCCGGCGAACATTTCTTGCCTGAATGTTGGCTTTGGTCGATCAAAACAAATGATGAGGTACTCAGGTTTTTGATCATTCAAAATAGTCAAAAGCATTGAAAAAAAGCCAAACACTGCTTGGATAGGTTCCCCTGTTGGCGAGGTCAAAGGAGGGAGTGCATGATACGCCCTATGAAGAATCGCATTCCCGTCAATGAGGATTAATTTCTGCATTGAAGATATTATAGCAAACTATGAAGACTTAATTTCCGGTTGCTGCTTGTGCTTCTTTAAACTTTCTATCAAATTCTTCTTGCCACTCTTTACTCCCCAGTGCTCCAGGAGCAATAGTAGGCGCAACATACGTTTGTGGTGGAGCAACTCTTTGTGTTGTTTGCTGTATGGTGGGTGTAGGCAGTGTACCGGTAATACCATATCGCAAGGTAGAAAACATCAAATCCTCATCCGCATTGATCGTTTTTGCCTTTGGATCTTTTCCTACAGCTGGCCAAAACCGAATATAAAAAAGCTTTTTCCCATCTTTACTTACTCCCAGATATGCAGGATCTTCAAATGCCTTTCCATCAGACCCTTTTCCTTGAAGAAGTACAAATTCTAAAATAACACCATTTTTTGTACGATATGGTTTCTCTTCTGATTCTTTCACAGTTATACCACTATTTGCCAGTACCAAGCCCTTATACGTATCCAATGTTAACCCTCTGGTATTATCAATACACATGATATCTATACCAGGAAAGGTCAAATAATAATCCCCATTTTCATCAAGAATTTTTTCATTGGGATCTTTATACCAAACATAGGTTGTCTGAGGATTGTCAATTGGTGTGTTTTGAGGGCTCAATGCTTTAAAATTTTCTTTTGACACTCTCACTTCATCCAACACCCATTGGCGTTTTTGTCCTTTATACGTATCTTTGGTTTTTGGCAGGGTTACTTCTAATCCACAACTGGATGGCACAAAGGTTAGTTTTTCTTCTTGTTGGACTGCGTTTTTATCAGCCGTCATTGATGCCATCATTGCTCTCATTTGCTCAGACGTCATCATTTTGTATCCTCCATACACAACACCGGCAAAAATGATCCACCCCAACAGGGCAACGAGCCACATCCACCACATACTCGATCCTCTTTCAGCTTCCAATCCTCCTCGTGCTTGTTTATACAGCGTTATCGCATACGCGATACCAAACCACATAAAAAATACTTGCAATGGAATCGTGAGTAACATGATATATGCACCGGTGGTCGAATCTATCTGCATAATTACCGAAGGGATGATTTGGAGTACACAAACAGTTAACAGCCAGAACAACAAAACACGACCTAAAATACCACCAAAATGTCTCGTGACCATGAGGGTACTCCGCTTTAAAGAAGCGATAGCCCCTTGATTATTGATGATGATTTCATATTGCGCGAACATGAGGAAAAATCCAAATAACATGGCAGGAAAAACAAAAACAAAAAATGATCCAAATAAAAGCACAAACAAAAGGAACTGCATAGCGATAAGAGGAATCAGGACTACGGTGAATTTTGACAGAACCAAACCAAATGAAAACGGTTGATCATGTCTATCTACTGCTAAAATCTCTGCAACATAAACAAAAATACCAATAAGCATGAGTACGAACAGATATGCAAAAAACAAAACACCCATACTGATAAAAAATTGCGGCGTAAACAAGGCTGTGAATACCTCACTGCTTCCTTTCCCTGAAAAAAGTTTCCCGATAACTGATGGTCCGATCACCAGAACAGCACCGAGTATTGCTAACGCAAGAAGAAAAATATTGAGAAGGATATTACTAATCGCAATAATAAAAAGACGAAGGACACTTTTGGTAAATACTTGCCATGACTCAGAAAAAAGTTGCTTGATTGGTGAAAGATGTAGCGGTACTGATTGCTCCATGTATCAACACTACCAAAAGCAGTTTTGTTTGTAAAGCAATCGTTACGATTCTTTGATACGGCCTTCAGGCACAAACTCCAAAGGTGTTACTTTTTCGTAATACTCTGCTCTGTTATCATACAGTGATTCCTGTCGGACAACAGGAGAGAGATGACGCATCACCAACTCTCCACCTACCCAACTCAGTACGACAAGAGCTATAAAAAATCCCCATTGATAGACAAAGACACGCAAAAATTTTGTGAAAAGCAACACGGGAGAAACCGGTTTTTTTGTCAATGATAAGAGCTGAACCCATCGAAAAAACGTACTACACAAAGCAGTAAAGAGAAACAAAATCACTATTGCGCAGGAGAACAACACACCATTCATTTTTGCAAATGTCTGAATATATGAGACTTCTGTAAAACTAGAAAGAAAGATATGAGAAAGCAGCAAATTTATTCCCACAGTGGCCAATAATCCTACAAAAAGAACGAGAGAAATCGCATATACCAATATTTGTAACAAAAAGAAGCTCTGTACCTGTTGATTTTTTTTCATATGGTAACAACCATCGTGTTTGCCAATCTGTCATGCCATCCTTGCCTCTTTTTATTCAGCAGTATCCATGCAAATCCAAGAAAAAAAACAAATCCCGATAAAAGAAATCCTCCATACCGCAACAGTGCTTGG
>JAGOUP010000001.1 GCA_018061205.1 Candidatus Levyibacteriota bacterium
GTAGTTAAGGTTGTCATCCTGAACTCGTTTCAGGATCTTTTTGTATGGACGAGATTCCGAAATAAATTCGGAATGACAAAAAAATGAGTATCTACACTCGTACCGGGGATAAAGGAAAAACAGGATTATTCAATGGCAAACGAGTTTTAAAATCACACAAGAGAGTAGACACATACGGAACGATCGATGAGTTGAATAGTACGATTGGGGTAGTTGTTGCACAAATCACAAATCACAAATCACAAATCACAAAAAAAGATATTGGAGCCTGGAATTTGGTACTTGGAATTTTGGTAGAGATTCAAAATGATTTATTAGACATTGGGTCAGCATTGGCATTTCCCTCCTCACCACCAGTGTATGGCTTGAAGAATCGAGCAGAGGAATTTGAAACAGTGATTGATGAGATGACAGAGAAAATGCCGACGCTTCAAAATTTTATCTTACCTGGTGGGGGAGTAGTAGGCGCTACTCTTCATCTGGCTAGAGTAGCGGCTCGAAAAGCAGAGCGAAAAATAGTCGATTTGATGCAAAAAGAAGAAATAGATGAGCAAATCGTAAAATATATCAATCGTTTATCAGATCTTTTTTTCACCATGGCCAGGTACACAAACATGGTGGAAAAACAAAAAGAAACCATTTGGAGAAAAAAATAATATGCAAACGATAGAAACATGATAAAAAGGTAACCTATTCGTGTGTAAAAACTGTAATGAAGAATCTCATGTATGAGTGGGGAATTAGTTGTTGGTGGGAAGCGTAACTCTTTGAAAAATTGCCTCTTGTTTGTCTTTTCTGATATCATATATGTATGGATGACCCAACGAAAAATCAACAGGTGTCCTCTTCTGCTCCGGTGTCATCATCACCTCCAGCAGTAGATGATACTGTCCAGGAAGGCCAGGTAATAGAGCAGCCTATTTCACCACCAATCACACATCCCATTCCAACTCCTGAGTCAGTCGGAGGGATGAACAAGGAAATGGGTCCTATGGGGAGTGTAGAAGCGCCTTTGTCAGAGGTATTGCAACCGAGTGAACAAGCGCCTGTTTTGGAACAGGAAGTAGAAAAGGCAGGAGTAGAAGTCTCAAAAAATCCGGATGTTCCTGATTTGACTATGCATGATCGAAATGCAGGTATTTCTCATGCTCCTGTTATTGCTCCAATTCCAACAGAGCCGAGTGGGGTTGTGGATATACAAATTACCAAAGAACAGGCTTTGGAGCAGGTAAAAGCCAACAAAAATCCCAAAAATTCAAAATCATGGTTAGTTATTGAGTTTTTAAAAATGGCACAAAGAAAACTGATGGGAGGGCATGATTGATGGATGTAACAGCACTGATTAGTATGCTTTTTGGGTCTTTTTTTGGCATTATTGCTCTCATTGGGCTTTTTTGGGGAGGAGGGTATATCTTTTTGTTGTGGTATCGAAATCGCCATAGGGAACATGATGCGCTCCATTCTGTCATGCTTCAAATCACTATTCCTCGTGAAAATGAAATCAAAATTGATGCTGCAGAACAGCTCTTTGCATCATTTGCCTCACTCGCCAAACATAGTACCTTTCATTTTTTACACAATCAACCACATATGTCTTTTGAGATAGTTGGTATGCCAGGAGAAATTCATTTTTATGCCAATGTGCCGAAGAAATTACAAGACTTAGTGGAAAAACAAATCAATGGTGCGTATCCTGATGCGGATATCCAAGTAGTTACCCCTAAATCTGTACAGCACAAAGAATATGTATTAGGTGATGAGTACAATATCTTTTCAGAAACTGGCCATGTCGCCTTTGCCTCTATGAAACTTAGTGGGCCAGATTATGCACCGATCAAAATGTATAAAGATTTAGCGGTTGATCCATTGTCATCGATTACCTCGGTTCTAGCAAAAATGACTGAAGGCGAAGGAGCAGCTATTCAGGTTATGGTATCCCCAGCAGGGGATCACTGGAAACATAAAGGAAAAGAATATTTATCCAAAACGAAAAAAACAGAAGCAAATCCTGAAACAGCACATTACAACTCTGATGCAAAAGAATTGGAAGCAATTGAAAGCAAACTTTCAAAGCCAGGATTCAATGTCGTTGTTCGTATTGTCGTTTCATCAAGCACTCATGAAGCAGCTGAAGCACATTTGAATAACATCGAAACGGCATTCTCCCAATTTTCAGGTATCAACTCATTTACGCATAACAAACATTTTTTCAAAAGTCTTTTTATGACTGATTTTATTTATCGCTATATGCCCATGAGAGGGCAGACATCAGTGCTTTCTAGCGAAGAATTAGCAACTATTTTTCATCTTCCCAACAAAAGTATTACAACGCCAAATATTGTGTGGATGACGAGTAAAAGAGCACCTGCTCCTGCACAAATTCCGACGTCTGGCCTCTATCTCGGTAAGAGTACCTATCGTGGTTTTTCAAAACCAGTATTTATGAATCTGACAGACAGAAGAAGACACATGTATATTATCGGCAAAACAGGTACAGGAAAATCCGAATTTTTGAAAGATATGATTATGCAGGATATTAATGAAGGAAAAGGTGTTGCAGTTATTGATCCTCATGGAGATTTGGTAGAAGATATTTTACCGATGATTCCAACACAGCGTGCAGAAGATGTGATTTTGTTTGATCCCTCAGATGTTGCCAGGCCTTTGGGTATCAATATGATTGAAGCCCAGACAGAGGATCAAAAACATTTGATTACGACATCAGTTATCGGACTTATGTACAAGCTTTTTGATCCGAATAAAACAGGTATTATCGGTCCTCGTTTTGAACATGCTGTTAGAAATGCTATTTTGACAGTTATGGCAGAACCGGGGAGTACGTTTATCGAAGTCATGCGGGTTTTGACTGATCAGAATTTTGTACAGGAGATATTACCAAAAGTGCAAGATCCGATTATTAGACGTTATTGGACAGATCAAATTGCACAAACATCAGATTTCCACAAATCTGAAGTCCTTGATTACATCACATCCAAATTTGGTCGATTTGTGACCAATAAAATGATTCGAAATATTATTGGTCAGTCTGAAAGTGCCTTTTCATTCAGACAAGTTATGGATGAAGAAAAAATCTTGTTAGTAAATTTAGCTAAAGGAAAAATAGGAGAGGAAAATTCATCCTTTTTAGGTCTTATTTTGATTCCAAAATTGCTTGTTGCTGCGATGAGTCGACAGGACATGCCCAAAGATCAACGAAAAGATTTCTTCCTTTATGTTGACGAGTTCCAAAATTTTGCTACTCCTGATTTTGCTCAGATTTTATCCGAAGCCCGAAAATATAAATTGAATTTAGTTGTTGCCAATCAGTTTATCGGACAAATGGAAGAAGAAATCAAAAATGCTATTTTTGGAAACGTTGGTACGATCTGTTCATTCCGAGTGGGTGTGACTGATGCCAATTATCTCCAACACGAATTCCAACCAACATTCACTGAAGTTGATTTGATCAACATAGATAAATATAACAATTACATCAAAACTATCGTGAATGAAGAACCTGTTCCTCCATTTTCACTTGATTTAACTCGTGATATGAGCAAAGAAGCAGAAAAAATAAATCCTCGAGTAGCAGAGCTGGTTCGTGAACTCTCACGTCTCAAATACGGTCGAGACGTCGCAGTAGTCGACGCCGAAATAACCCAACGCGCTCGGTTATAATCTTTTCTATTTGTCCTATTAGTCATATTGGTCTTATTCGTCTTATCTCTTTTAGTGGTAAATCCCAGGCTAATTTGTTATCATAGGAGGCATGCGTCTGTAGCTCAGTGGTAGAGCGCTACTCTTATAAAGTAGATGTCCTTGGTCCGAACCCAAGCAGACGCACTTTAATATCCTCTTTTTTTATCCACCAAATTCGGCAATTGTTTTTTATCCAGGTAGGCTTTCAGGTTTTCACAAAAAATATCGATGACACGGTTCATATATTCAGGTGTTGATCCAGAGGAGTGAGGGGTGATCAGGACGTTTTTCATATTCCACAAAGGACTCTTTTGAGATAGTGGTTCCTCTTCAAAAACATCCAATCCTGCTCCTGCAATCATTCCTATTTCCAAAGCTGCAATCAAATCTTTTTCTTCAGCTACTGGCCCGCGGCCAATGTTGATAAAATACGCAGTTTTTTTCATGTGTTGAAATTTCTGCATGTCAAAAAAGTGATGGGTGGCAGGAGTGAGGGGCATTGCATTGACGACAAAATCTGAACGTTTTAACATGATAGCTATATCTTTTTCCATAATCAGTTCATCAACATCATGATATTTTTTACTCGTATCTCGTACCATAGCGATCACGTGCATTCCCAGTGCCTTTGCCAACTTTGCAATATGACTGCCAATTCTGCCCACTCCCGTAATACCGATTGTTTTTCCATACAGTTCTTGGATGGGATATTTCTGGTATGCATAGTCCCAGGTTTTTTTCTCTATTTGTGTTCTATGCAGTGTGTGAAACTGATGAGAGAACGTGAGCATAAAGGTCATGACATGTTCAGCTATCGGAATAGGGTGGACACCTGAGGCATTGGTGATGATGATGTCATTGTTTATCAATTCTGAAGGCAATCCATTCACCCCAGCTGATGTTACTTGCATCCATTTCAGATTTTTTGCATAGGGTAGGGGAATAAGATTGATATTTGGTGTGATGACCATATCTACAGACTCCATTATTGTTTGAAGATTTTCAGTATCGTTGACTATTTGTATTTCGGATCCAGGGAGAACAGTTTTTATTTGTTCAAGATGCCTGTCTGTCACATCCATAATCGGCTTGAATTGAGGATTCGTACTTTGAATAATAAGTATCTTCATATCAAACAATTATATCACCCTTAAGTATTCTTGTTCGTGGTTCCCGCCATTAGGAGCACGCGTGAAGAAAATGCAACGACTGAGCGTTAAGAAAATGGAACATTTTTAGTGAAGAAGGAAGTATTTTTAGCGCGCGCACGCTGGCGAATGCTTTTGGTACTTTTACGCTAAAAGTACAAGAAAGAAAAAATCTTTTACTCTTGACCCTTACTCTCTCTCATGATAAAGTAAGCTATGGAAGACGTAGAGCACCACTTTCCCCAAGGCTTGACGTTTGATGACGTCTTACTCACTCCTGGATATACAGATTTCTCACGCTCTGATATCTCTCTTTCTACAAAATTCACAAAAACCATTACACTTGATATCCCGTTTGTCTCATCGCCTATGGATACCGTGACAGAAAGTACTCTAGCGATTGCATTGGCAAAAATGGGTGGTATTGGGATTATTCATCGAAATTTATCTGTTGAAAGCCAAGCAGATGAAGTAGCAACAGTCAAAAAAGCAAACCTTCTTGTTGGTGCTGCTATTGGTGTATCAGCAGGTTTTGAGGAGAGAGCAGAGGCATTGATGGCCGCAAAAGTTGATGTTTTGGTTATGGACTCAGCACATGGATATACAAAAACCATGATTGATGCAATCAAGCATGTAAAAAACAAATATGCATCATTACAAATCATTGCTGGAAATATTGCGACATTTGATGGTGCTAAAGGACTAATTGAAGCGGGTGCCGATGCTTTACGTGTTGGCATGGGACCAGGTGCTATTTGTACGACTCGTATAGTATCCGGTATGGGTGTTCCACAAGTAACTGCTATTTTAGAAACCCATAGAGCAGCAAAAAAATACGGAGTTCCTGTTATTGCTGATGGGGGACTCAAATATTCAGGTGACATGGTGAAAGCATTAGCAGCTGGTGCGTCAGCTGTTATGATGGGATCATTTTTTGCATCAACATTTGAAGCACCAGGGCGAATTGTTACCCTAAAGCGAGAATTTGTCCCAAAGCGATTTTTGAGTGTTTTTGGTGGTGAAGAAAAAAAACTCCTCGAATCAAAAGAACACCAAACAGAAAAAGATATTGAGCAAGTCGAAGAATCGATAGAAGGAGAAATCTATCAGTTTAAAGAATATAGAGGTATGGGTTCAGAAGGAGCGATGAAAAAAGGAGCCGATGTAAAATCAGAAGACGAATATCATGGAAAAAGCTATAAAGACAAAGTATTAGTAGCAGAAGGAGTGGAAGGATTTGTGCCGATCAAAGGAAGTGTCCAAGATGTGTTGGAACAGGCGATTGGTGGCATCAAATCAGGTATGTTTTATGTGGGTGCCAAAACTCTAGAAGAATTACAAGCAAAAGCAAAATTTATCCAACTCACGCAAGCATCACTTACAGAAAGTCATCCTCACGATGTGCTGGTAACCAATCCAGGAAAAAGTTATAGTGGCTAATTTTTTTATTGTCATCCTGAACTTGCTCCGCCTCGAAGTGGCCAGTCCCCTTGGGGGATTTCAGGATCTTTTTTACATTTAGATTCTTCGGTAAACCTCAGAATGACAAGTATGAGCTACAAATAAGGCGTAAGTCCTGAAGATTTTATAAAACTACTTTCAAATGCAATTTTATTGCATGTTTCTAGTTGCTCTTCGGAGAGTATTGTTTGTTCTTTCAAGAATCGGAATTGTTTCCATAAATGTGCATCTTTGATTGTTTCTGGCCAGTCGGTATTGATTGTAAATAATACGTTGTGTTCTTTAAATTTTTGAAAAATAAATTTGAGCTCTTCAATATTTTCTACTGCTTTCGTTGCCAGATTGGAAAGTGGACAAATCTCAAGAACTATCTTTTTTTCACTGAGTACTTGCATGAGCTTTTCGTCTTTTGCAGCCAGAACTCCGTGACCGATTCTACTCGGATTGCCAAATTCGATAGCTTCCCACATATCATTTGCCGCTGTTACTTCGCCACTATGAATGGTGATTTCGAGTCCTTCTTTTCGCGCTTTATCAAACAGATCTTTATAGTCTTTGAGATGAAAATCAGGATTCGCAGGTCCTGCAACATCGATTGCGATCACGCCTCGATTTTTATATTTGATCGCTTTTTCAACCAGGATTGCATTTTGTTCATAGGAAAATTCTCTGGCCATACAAAAGATGATACCGGCTGATAAATTTTCATATTCCAAAAGCGCTCGCTCCATACCATGAAGCATAGCCATAATGATATGATCCAAATCTAGTTCTGCATTATTATTGTGTTTCATAGGATTCGTACGGAGCTCCATCAGGGTAATGCCATTTCTATAGCCCCCAGAAAAAATTTCATAGACTGCTTTTTCCAATGCATACGTTCCGGAGCTGAGTTTGTTTAAGAGGGGATGATAAATCTCATGAAGGTAGTCATCAAGGGACATTTTTCGATCCTCAGAGAGGGTTATATATTCAATAAATTCCTTATATTCTCGTTTTGGGAGTTTGAATCCTTGTGCATGGGCTATTTGCCAATAGACTGATGGATTGATTGCCGTAGATAAATGCGCATGGAGTTCTGCGAGAGGGAATAGTGGATATTTGAGTGAGCGCATGAGAGTAGTCTACCAAACTTTTACTCTTGCTGCAATAAAAGAGCATATGTTACAATAGCTCATGGAGAGTATGATTGTTGTCGTTGATTTTGGAGGACAAACAGCACATCTGATCTCACGCCGCCTCAAAGAACTCGGAGTTTCTTCACGAATGGTTATCCCCGAAGAAGCGTTAGCTGAAATCACGAAAACAAAACCAAAAGGCATTATTCTTTCAGGTGGCCCTTCATCAGTATATGGTGATAATGCACCAACAATAGATACAAAAATTTTCTCTGTAGATATTCCTGTGTTAGGTATCTGCTATGGTGTACAACTGTTTGCCCATTTATTAGGTGGGGAAGTGGTATCTGGAAAAAAGGAGTATGGACCAGCGGACATTGAGATAACAACACCGAATACCAAGCTTACCAAAGGGTTACCTAAAACGTTTACTGTCTGGATGAGTCATGGTGATGAGGTTATTAGTATTCCAAAAGGGTATAGTACTGTTGGTTCAACGCCGCATGTGCCACATGCCTTTGTCGAAAATGATGAAAAAAAAATATATGGTGTGCAGTTTCATCCTGAGGTAGAGCATACACAGCATGGCATGGTGATTTTGCAAAACTTCATAGAGATTTGTGGTATTACGGCAAAACATGAAGTTGTGGATCTAGAAGCGATGAAAGCTCAAATCAAAGAAACTGTTGGTGATGCATATGTTATTGGTGCAGTTTCTGGTGGTGTTGATTCAACTGTTGCTGGTATTTTAACTGCACAAGCAATTGGTGATCACTTCTTGCCGATTTATGTAGACAATGGGTTGATGAGGGAGGGAACAGAGGAGTCTGTGAAAAGACTTTTCACAGAACAAGGGCATATTAGGCCTATAGTCCTTAGAACAGAGCAGGAGACTGTGGATAACTTGGCTGGTATAACTGATCCTGAGGCTAAAAGAAAGTGGATTGGATCAAACTATATCAAGCTATTTGAGCAAGAAATGGACAAACTGATCTCGAAAGGTTTAGATGTCAAATTCTTACTGCAAGGGACTATTTATTCAGATGTTATTGAATCGCAAGGCTCAAAACATTCCTCAAAGATAAAATCACACCACAATGTCGGGGGTCTCCCCGAGCACATGAAGCTTACCTTACTTGAACCTTTGAGGCAATACTATAAAGATGAGGTTCGAATTATCGGTGAGACGCTTGGACTGCCAAAGGAGTTCGTCTGGAAGCAGCCTTTTCCAGGGCCAGGGTATGCTGTTCGTATTCGTGGTGAGGTTACTATGGATCGTCTGAAAAAAATACGAATGGCCGATCAGATAGTATTACAGGAGCTCGAAAAAGCAAATCTGCTGAATGACGTATTCCAGTCATTTGCGATTATGACCGGTGCATTCTCAACTGCTGTCAAAGGAGATGAGAAATTTTTTGGAGAAGTTATCGCTATTCGTGTTGTTAATTCCAAAGATATCATGACTGCAACATGGGCACCTCTCCCCTACAATGTCTTACAAAATATGAGTAGTCGCATTGTTAACGAAGTGCCTCAAATCTCGCGCGTGGTATATGACATAACCACCAAGCCTCCTGCCACCATGGAATGGGAATGAAAAAGCAACACTATAAGATAGGTTTGATTATTGGGAGATTTCAACCATTCCACCACGGTCATGCCTATTTACTCAAGAAAGCACTCGAATATTGTGATGAAATAGTCATAGGTATTGGGAGTGCGAACAAAACTGATGCAGATAATCCCTGGAATGTCGTTATGAGAAAAAAAATGATTGAGGCATTTTTAGAACATGAAAATCTTGCAGATAAAGTGCATACAATTGTAACGCTTGATGATATGACTGATGAAGCATGGACAAAAGAAGTATTACAAAAAGCAGGCAACTTTGATGTTGTGATTGGTAACAATGATTGGGTAAATAGTCTCTTAGGAGATGCAGGAAAAAAAGTGCTGACACTTCCCTACTTCCAAAGATTTTTATATGAAGGACAAAAAATAAGAAAAAATATGAAGGAAGGAAAAGAATGGGAAAATAGAGTTCCATCGTATATCACTCCCTTGCTCAAAGGTACGATTAACGATTAACGATTTAAGATTTATGATTTTTCTGTCAACATTGATCTTTTTGGTGGTTCCCGCCATTAGGAGCACGCGTTAAGAAAATGTGACGAGTGAACGTCCCGTAGGGAAAAAGAGATAGGCGGAGCGAAACGCAGTGAGCGCAGTCCGTCTTTTTAGTGAACGAGGAAGCATTTTTAGCGAGCGCACGCTGGCGGAGGCTTTTGGACACTTTTGCAGTAAAAGTGTCAGAAAATATAATTATGAAAGATGTGATAGGTATCGGTTCAGCATTTGTTGATTATTTCTTTGATGTTGATGAGTCGTTTTTGCAGCGTGTACATCTGAGTCCAGAAGATTCACGTGCTATTACCCCGCAGGAATTTACGACGACATTTTCAGAATTACCAGTTTTAGCAAAAAGTCCTGGGGGTTCTACTCTCATTACGCTAGCAACGCTTGCTTCTTTAAGTATCCCAGTTGGCTATGCGGGTATTACTGGTGATGATACAGATGGATTATTTTGGGAGACGAATCTCTCTTCTGTTTCTTTGCAGTTGCAAAAAAAAGGAGAGACTGCGAGATCAGCATGTTTGTTGAGTAACAATCGTGAGAACAGATCATTTTTATATACACAAGATAAAAAAGAAAACGATTTTTTTGATGATGTCGATTTTGATATTCTGAATAACTGCAAACTACTTCACATAACCCCCTTTTATAATGACACGGAAGTAACACTGGAAAAATTGATAAAACTCACCGACCATATTGAAAAGCCAAAAATCAGTTTTAACCCTGCTTTGGTTTATTCGATGCTTGGTTTAAAAAAGCTTGCTCCTATTCTGAAAAGAACAGAAATCATCTTTTTTAGTAAAGAAGAATTATCGCTGCTTTTTACAGATATAAAAAAAGGAAGCAAAGAACTAGTAACATATGGTCCAAAAATTGTCGTCTGTACCCTGGGTGAAAAAGGTGCATTGATAACATCAAGAGACAAACAAATTTTAGTAGCAACAAAACCAGTTACGAATATCATTGATACCACAGGAGCAGGTGATGCATTTGCTGCCGGATTTTTATCAGGAATTCTACAAAATAAATCCCTTGAAGAGTCCGCTAACATAGCCAACAAAATTGCAGGAAAAAGCATCACAAATTTCGGCCTAAATTGGATTTACAGCAAGTGAGACTAACAATATATACGTACTTGCAAAATACAAAATACCAAATACGAAATACTTTTATTTCTCTTTCTCAAAAAACTTCGTAAGAATTTGTATAAATTCTCTCTTCCACTCCCCTCTTGAGAGTTGATGATCTGCGTCGATCATGATTTTGTGTGTCGCATTTTCTCCAGCAGCCCGAAGGTAAAATTCTATAATACTATGTGGGATGATTTGATCTTTTTCTGATTCAATAATCATGAATTTGCCATGAATACTTTTAACACCAGTGAGTGACACATTAGTTTCTTCAGGAGTCATATCAGTGAAAAAATCTTCCTTGCGATCAGCAATGAGTTTTGCTGTAGGAGTGTCCATATCTTTATTTGTGTATAGTGCTGGTGCTCGAAGAATGAGATTTTTAACAGAACGTTTATCAGCTAGCATAGCTGCGAGATTTCCACCATAACTTGTTCCAACAACGGAAATATTATTTACATCGACATTTTTCTGCATTGCCAAAAAATCATATGCTGCGATTGCATCAGTGAGATGATCAGCTCTTGAAAACTCATCCAATTTCCCATCACTCTCCCCATGTCCACGAAGATCGATTGTTAAGCAAATAAAATCCATAGAGACAAGTGGCTCTGCCCGAAATGTATACCCCTGTCGATCACTACTCCATCCATGAATCAGAATGATAGCAGAATTTTTTTCTTTCAGTTTCTCAGGGAGAAAAAGCGTACCTTTTATATGTTGTTTATTTGTCGTCACAATCGTTACATCTTTCATAACACAAAGCCGCGTTTGACGCGGTCATCCTGAATTTATCCTTCGATATACTCAGGATCCTGAGCTTGCCGAATGGATTTCAGCATCTCGTTATTTGTCTTATCAGTCTTAGTTGTCCTATTGGTTTTATACTCTCACCGTAAATTCAGTGTATCACCTTTAAATGTAATATTTCTTGGTGTTATAATAACTTGCTTAGCACCTTTCTTTACGTATCCTGCATCTATTCCCTGGAATTTATTTTTTTTAATTATTGCCAGTGTTTTTTCCACATCTTTTTCTGGTAGAAAGAGTGCATAGTCCTGCCCCATGTTATATGTATGGTACATATCATAATCATTCATTCCTGCGTTTTCTTGAATAAATGAAAATATTTCTTGTGGTTCAAAAATATGTTCCAATAGATATGTAAATTCTTTTCGTGCTCGCATAATCTTTCGCAAGCCATGCCCTGTTATATTGGAGATGTAATGTAAATCAATGTTTGCATCCAACAACTCTTGAATCAGTTTTGCGTAGATATTTGTTTTCGTCAGCAGTGCTTCTCCATACAATTCTCCACTGGGTAATTTGGTTCCATACCCTTTTGGTAATTTTTTTGCAATTGCTCGGGTGAGTGAAATACCGTTTGCGTTCACACCATTACTTTTTAAGAGTATGATTCTATCCCCTACTTTCAGTTTTTTATCATTGAGGAGTCGTTTTTTTTGTTTGATGATGCCAACAACTGAAGAGCCGAGTGCGATAGCTTTTTTCTCAACAATATCATTATATGATGGTGTTTCTCCTCCACCCCAAGTAGCACCGCTGAGATTACATGCATCTTCCCATCCTTTGACTAAATCTTTGATACGGGGTACATCATTGAACCAATTACTATCACCAACTGCCCAAAATGCATGAACAGTCAAAGGTTTTGCACCCACAGAAACCAGATCATTAACTGCTGATGCGATTGTGTCATGACCGATGACATCATAATATGTTTTTCCGCTTATCTCTCTGGTGCCATCGGCAACGAGATTTTTTGTTCCGAGACTTTCCATGATTGTTGCCATGTATATATCTCCGACAGTCCAAACAAATGCAGATTCTCCTCTTGAATCAGGTATTTCAGGAAAGCCTGCTTTTGTTAAATTCTTTGCCGTTTTGCGTGCTGCTTCTTGCCCGAGTTTTTTTGCAGGATCGAGTGATCCATAGTTCACTCCTGATTGTTCATAGGTCATTTTCTTCTTTTTCATATCAGGCTTTTTTGACATAGGAAATCATGTTTTTAAAAATTTGGAGTCCGTGTGGTTTTGTGATGTTTGTTCTTCTCCAATTTGGGTGTTGTTGCGTTTGAACAAAACATTCAGGATGGGGCATAAGACCCAAAATTCTGCCACTTGTATCAGTGACTCCGCCAATTGCATTGAGTGCCCCATTTGGATTTTCAGGATAGTGTTGTGTTGGGTTACTCGCATTATCAATATAGCGAAACGCAACCAGATTATTTTCTTCTATTTGTTTGAGTGTTTTATTATCAGTGAAGAATTTTCCTTCGCCATGAGCCACAGGATAGAGGACGTGCTTTTCTTGCATGTCTTGCAGGAATACACATCGACTTTTCTCAATTTTGAGTGGTACCCATCGGCATTCAAAATGCCCGGAGTCATTATTCGTCAAAGTAACAGACATAGTTCCTACATTTCCAAATGGCAAGAGTCCTGTTCGAACCAATGCTTGAAACCCATTACAAATACCAATCGTTAACGTATCTTTCCGATTGATAAATGTTTGCAGCTCATTTTTGAAAAATGACGTCAGTTCTGTTGCTAAGATTTTCCCAGATGCGATATCATCACCATATGCAAAACCACCAGGGATGGCGAGGATTTGATAGTTTTTAAAACTATCTTTTTTTGCACGTAAATCATTGATATGTACAATAGCTGCATTTCCTCCAGCAATATCAAATGCATACTTCAATTCCACATCCCGATTGATCCCATCCGCGAGTAATACTAATACTTTCGGTTTCGTTTTCATAACAATTTAGCAATATAACAATTGAACAATCAAGAAAAAAGTTCCTTCATCGGCTTCTGCCAAGCCATCTTCAAATCTTCAAGCTTTACACTGAAAAGATTTTTGACTTCAATCGTTTTCTCTTTTTGTGTTTTACCCATCACCATATAGGGAATACCCTTAAACAAACCCTTAGCAACCCTTTCATTTGCTACTTCTACAACAAAACATCCTGCAGTTTCATTGAACAGTAGTTTCTCGGGATTTTTTTCTTTCAGAGTTATTGTTGCTCCCATTTCTCCACCAACACACATTTCAAAAATTGTGGTGATGATGCCTCCTTCACTCACATCATGACATGAGAGGATTTTTCCATTACCAATTCCTTTATAAATACTGTTAAATAGTTGGGGTAATTTTTGTAGATCTGCTTTTGGTACTGATGTGCCCAGAGTTTTATTGATGTCATAATAAATAGAACCACCTAGTGAATCATCTGGTCTGCCGACGAGGCAGATAACAGAATCTGTTTTCTTGAAATCAGTAGTTTGTGTTTTTTGAATATCTTTTATTCTGCCAAAAGCAGCAATACCCAAAACAGGTGGAATTTTTAAAACCATGCCATCTTTTCCTCTATATGTTGAAGAAAGACTATCTTTTCCTGAAATGACAGGTGTGCCAAATGTTTTCATCAAATCAATCACTGCATCCACACTGCGATCAAGTGTCCACAGACTTTCTTCATCAGGAAACGGCCACACATAATTATTTATCAGGGACGTCTCTTTATAGTTTCCTCCTACCGCCACCAGGTTACTGAGTGCTTCAACACCTGCCCATATACTGCCCCAGTATGGATCTATGTTATTTAAAATCGGATTGATACCATGAGAAACAATCATGCCATATGGTTTGTTGAGTAGGGGACGAATGACTGCTGCATCATTTGGTCCATCCATTTTTTCTCCACTGTATGGTGCCACAATGCTCGTTCCTTGTACACTATGATCATACATGCGAACAATCGGTTCCTTCGAACAAACATTCCCATGAGAAAGGATTTTTTCTACTGTGGTAATCCATTCTTTTTCTGTTTTTGGTCCCTTCGGCTCTCTTCCCTTAATTCGTAATTCGTAATTCGTAATTCTTTTTGCCGTCATCTGTCTTTGTGGTAGTCCATGATGTAAAAATTCCATATCTAAATTACATACGACTTCTTTTTTATAGAGCACTTCGAGTTTTTTTGTTTTCGTAAATTCACCCAAGAGGGATACTTCGACATTATATTTTTTTGCCACTGTTTGAAATGCTTTTATTTTGTCCTTTGGAATTGCTAGAACCATACGTTCTTGTGATTCAGCGACCCATATTTCCCAAGGAGACAGACCAGGATATTTTAATCGTTCATGTTCTAGGTGTACACGAATGCCAGTTGTAGCGCCGATTTCACCAACAGCTGATGAGAGACCACCGCCTCCGCTATCTTGTATTGCTCTGATCAAATTTTTATCTCGTGCTTCAAGTATCAAATCAGCAACTCGTTTTTCTTCAATTGCATTTCCTATTTGTACTGCTTGAGCATTCACATTGATTGTTCTCTCAGTCATCTCTGCACTCGAGAATGTCGCACCATGAATGCCGTCTCTACCGACTCTGCCCCCTATGCTGATCACGACATCTCCAGGTTTTGGTTTTCCTATTTGTGCTGTTTTTTTAGGGAGTATACCATATGCACCAACGAGGACTGTGGGTTTTGCTCGAAAATCATCGTGAAAATGAAATGAACCATTATTCGTTGGTATACCGATTCGATTGCCATAATCTCTCACCGCTGCAACTACTCGTTTTAAAATATACCGGGGAGGGAGACAGCCGGGAGGTAATGTCTCTGATGACAAATCAGGAGGAGCCAGACAGAAGACATCTGTTGAAACGAGTGTCTTAGCACCTTGTCCTGTTGCCATGACATCTCGGAATACACCGCCACTGCCAGTCATAGCACCACCGTATGGTTCAATAGCAGATGGAGAGTTGTGAGTTTCTGCTTTTCCGCAAATTGCATAGCCATCATAAAAATCCATAACACCTGAGTTGTCGACAAATGCTGAGACGATATGTTTTTTATGTTTCCATGCTTCTTTTTGAATACGTTTAATAAACGGCATTTTGCTGTTTCCATCAACAGTGAGTGCTGCTTTAAATGTTTTATGCCCTGAATGTTCACTCCATGTTTGTGCAATTGTTTCTATTTCGCAATCAGTTGGGTCTCGTTTTAAATGTGAAAAATATGTTTGGATGACTTTTATTTCTTCTAAATTTAAAAAGAGTTTATCTTTGGAAAGTGTCAAAAGTTCATCATCACTCATATCCCGTAGTGGAATTGTTTCTGTTTTTCCAACACTACCTTTAATTACTAACGTTTTAGGATTTTCAGTGACGATATGTTCGACAAGTTTGTTGTAGAGGTTTAATTTTGTAATAATGTCGATGGTTTTTTCTTTGTTGACGCTTCCATAGAATCCATATTCACGACTGGTATCAGCAGCTAAAAGTTTGATGCCTAAATCGTTTGCTGCTTTGAGAATTGAAGCAACTTCAGGATTCATAACACCTGGTTTATATGCTATTTCGATGACTTCTCTTGCATCAGTGATCAGTGGTGTGTCTATGGAATATTTTTGATTGATAGATTCAGCAAAAAGTGTTTGAGCCAAAATTTTTACTTGTGCTTTTTCTATCCCTTCAACCCTGTACACTTTTGTCGTCTGTATTTTTTTTACATCCGTATTGTGCAAAAAATGTTGTATATCAGACAACACTCCTTCTCCCAAAAGATCCGGTCCTTTTACTGTTTGTACTCGAATTGTATGCACCATAAACTCTTAATTCGTAATTCTTAATTCGTAATTCATAAATTTTTCTCCAGCTCCCCCCATCCGATATCTGTTCGGAAATGTAAGTTATTCCCCTCAATATATATCATGGACATTGCTGCATACGCAAGTTGTCTTGCTTCTTTGATATCTTTTCCTTCAGCCATGACATGAAAGAGTCTTCCTCCATTTGCAAAAAACTTCTTTCCTTTTCTTTTTACTCCGGCTCCATAGATTGTTACTCCAGAAATCTTCATAGCTTCTTCCAGTCCAAAAATTTCCTTACCAATTGTTTTTTTATAATCACCCGGATATCCAAATGAAACTCCACAGACACTCAATCGTTTTTTGTTATCGGACACAATTTTTAATTTTGAAAGTTTTTTATGGATGACTGCGTTGACGATATCAACATAATCATTTTTGATAGCAGGAACTAATACTTCGGTTTCTGGATCTCCCCATCTTGCATTAAATTCAATTACTTTGACACCGCTGGTTGTGAGCATGCCACCGAGATATAATACCCCTGAGTAAGGTCTATTTTCTTTTTGCATACCTATCATAAAAGGCTGCAAGATTTTTTCCTCCACTTCTTTTATGACGATTGGTGTAATTATTTGGGGATTTGATACACATCCCATGCCGCCAGTATTGAGACCTTTATTTTTGTTATACACTGTCTTATGATCTTGTGCAGATCCGATAATTGTATACTCTTTTCCATCGCACAGAGCAAAAAGAGAAAATTCTGAACCTTTGAGTTCTTGCTCTATAACAAATGTATCGCCTGATTTCCCAAACTCTTTCATTCCGTTGATGGCATCAATAGCTTGCTGTTTATTCTCAGATCGAATGACACCTTTTCCCCCAGCAAGACCTGCTGCTTTAATAAAAAGTACTAAATTTTTGTCATTCTGGAGCGAAGCGATAGAATCTTTTTTATATAACTTATTTACATAGGTTATTGCTTTGTTAGCATCCGAAAACGTTTCGTATTGTGGAATAGGCAATTGATATTTTTTCATAAAATCTCTCGCCCATGCTTTATCCCATTCTATTTGAGCGGCTTTTTTTGTTGGCCCAAAAGTTGCTATATTTTCCTCAGTAAATTTATCGACGTACCCTGCCCCTATGATGTCATCTTGAGAAACATCAACAAAATCTATCTTTTCTTGTTTACAGATTTTTAATACTGATTTAAAATCCCCAACAGCAACATCCGGATAATTTTTTATTTTTCTGTCAAGTCCTGAGCTTGTCGAAGGATTATAATCAGTTAATCCGTTGCCGGGGATCATGATAATTTTTTTGACTTTCTTGCTCTTACTATATGCTTGGGCCAATGCATGTTCTCTTCCATTACCAGTGAGAATCAAAATATTCATAACGTAGATAATTTCTGCAACGCTTCAATGTAGAGAGCGTTTTCTTTCTTTTTTAAACGTGCATACAAAGAATCCACTGTGTCATCTTTTTTTATTTTTTCAAATGTTCTACCCAACACAGGTCCAAAATCAACTTCTTTGGTGAGAAAGTGAATTGTCGATCCAGCATAGGTTGCACGATTATCCAAAAAATTTTGTAGTGCTTTATTCGTGAACTTTTTTTTATTCCACAATCCTTTTGTTCCATCAGGATTTTTCACAACACCATCAATCGTATCGGGAATGAGCCCTGGATGAAGATTAAGTATTTGATTGGAAAATATTTCTAATACCTCAGATGACAAAAATTGTTTCCATCCTGTGAGAACAATATAATCAACAGTGTGTTTTTTTAAAAGTTTTACTAGAGAACCTTTTTCTGTATTAATTTCTGTTGGAATACGATGTTTTTTTGCGCGAACGAGTCCAAATGCATCTTTCTCATCACTGATAACCACAGCAATTTTAGCGTTAATTTTTTTATTTTCAATCCCATCAATAATTGCTTGCAAGTTTGTTCCGCTTCCTTTGTTTGAGACAAGCACAGCAAGTCTTGGCTTATGAGAAAAAGTGGGAATGACCTGCATCACTTTTGCCCCTTTCAGTTTTTTGATATTACTTCCTATATCTATTGGATACTCTCCAGTAAAACAGGAAGTACAGAAAAGATCCTCTGGCAATTCAGTTGCGTTGATCAATCCTGACAGGGAAAGGTAATAGAGTGAATCAGCGCCAATAAAGTCTTTCACTTGCGTGACTGATCTGTGTGATGCAATGAGTTCTTTTTGTGTTGGCGTATTAATACCATAAAAATCAGGAAACTTGACGGGTGGACTGCTACTAATGACATGCACTTCTTTCGCTCCTGCATCTCGCATCATCATCACGAGTTTTTTTGATGTTGTTCCCCTTACAATTGAATCATCAACCAATATTACTCGTTTCCCAGCAATAAGTTCTTTTATTGGATTGAGTTTCATTTGTACACTTCTATCTCGCATTTTTTGATCCGGCATAATAAAGGTTCTACCGATATATCTATTTTTTGTGAGTGCATGATCACAGGGAAGACCCAATGCTCTGGCATAACCTACTGCTGCAGGAATTGAAGAATCAGGAACTGGGATTACAACATCAGCTTTTATCGGATATTCTTTTGCCAATTCTCTTCCTAAATTTTCTCGTACTTTATACACATTTTTTCCAAGCAACATACTATCAGGTCTCGCAAAATAAACCATTTCAAAAATATCGAGCTTTTGATTCGCCGTGGCAAATTGATATGAGTGGAGTCCTTTTTCATCAACTACTACCATTTCTCCAGGATTTACTTCTCGGATATAGGTTGCATTTACCATATCAAGCGCACATGTCTCAGATGCAAAAATATATCCACCGTTTAGTTTTCCAATACAAAGTGGCCTGATACCAAAAGGATCTCTTATTGCTGCTAGTTTGTTTTTGCTCATAACCAGCATGGAATATGCACCTGTAAAAAGTGGAAGTGATTCTAAAATTGCATCTTCAAGGGTATATTTTTTAACCAAATAATACTTGATGAGCATATGCATCAGTTCTGAGTCATTGCTTCCTTTGATATGGATACCCAGTGTTGAAAGAAATCTCGCTAGTTTTGTTGTTGTTGGAAGATTACCATTATGAGCTAAAGCGATGCTATCGTTTTTGGTGACCACTGGTTGTATATGTTCTGGACTGGTTCCACCGGAGGTTGCATAGCGATTATGTCCAATTGCCATATCTCCTTTTAGTTTTTTCAGAACATCTTCAGAATAGACTTGTGTAACGAGTCCGGATCCTTTATGGAAAGACAACTGTTTTCTATTGCTGCTGACAATACCTGAACATTCCTGTCCTCTATGCTGCAATGCAAAAAGACCAAAATAGGTAAGCCTCGCAGCATCCATACCCTTTCCAAAAACTCCAAAAACCGCACACTTTTCCCTTAATTCGTAATTCATAATACTTACCTTGTCATCCTGAACTTGTTTCAGGATCTAGTTTTATATATGAGATGCTGAAATAAATTCAGCATGACAGTTGTGAATGATTCTCTCCTCAATCGGATATGAAAATTTTTTGAACGTTTTTCCAGTGAGCTTTTCATAGACTCCTATATATCGTTTTGCTAGCGCAACGATGAGTTCTTGTGTCATCTTGGGAGGTTTTCCTTCTCCTGTATAGCCCTTGTTTGCATACCAGAGTCGCAAGAATTCTTTATCAAAGTTTTCTGGTTCCATCCCTTTTGCGATACGTTTTTTGTATGTTTTAGCGATCCAAAAACGAGATGAATCAGGGGTATGTATTTCATCCATCAGCATCAACTGACCTTTTTCATCCAAGCCAAATTCATATTTTGTATCAACCAAAATTAGTCCTCGTTTTTCTGCCAGCTTGCTGCCAAAGGAAAAAAGCTCCAATGCTGCTTGTTCCATTTGTTCATATATTTTTTTACTAATGAGCTTTTTATCTACGATTTCTTTTTTTGTAAGTCTTTCATCATGACCATCTTTTCCTCCTCCATGTGTTGTTGGCGTGATAATAGGAGTTGGAAGTTTGTCATTTTTGTTGAGTCCATCGGGAAATGAAACGCCATAAATAGTTCTTTCTCCTTGTTGATAGGAATACCAAATAGATGTTTTGGTAACGCCACTCATATATCCGCGAACAATCATCTCAATAGGTATAGGCGTGAGATTTCGGGCAATCGTCACATTTGGATCTGGAACAGCAATCATATGGTTTGGGATGATATGTTTTGTTTTTGAAAACCAAAATGCGGCGAGCATATTGAGAACTGCGCCTTTATAGGGAATCGTTCCTAGCACAAAATCAAATGCTGATTGCCTATCTGTTGTGATGATTATTCTTTTGTCGTTTTGTATATAGAAATCTCTGACTTTTCCTTGCTGTTTTTTTCCTGCACGTTTGAGGTCTAGTGTTTCTAAACAATTTGGTATGGTAGTAAGAATTGTTTTTGTCTGGAGCATATGATATTCCTATGAAGAAAAATAAAAATAATATATCACGCACAAAGCTTTACTTTGCAAAGTAAAGCTTTAGGGCGCCTCATTATTCTTACGTTTTCATCATTTTTGCTAAATATTTTTTATGTCCGTCTCTTTCTAAATTGTTTGATTTTTCAGTAATTGTTCGATCTAAATTTAGCATATATGCATTTATTGCGTCCATAAGATTTTTATCACTGATCGCGAGAATTTTTGCTGCCAAAATTCCTGCATTTTTTGCACCATTGATTGCCATAGTTGCAACAGGAATACCAGGTGGCATTTGTACAATTGAGAGGAGTGAATCCATACCATCCAGACTTTTTGATTTTATGGGAACACCAATCACAGGGAGGGGAGTCAGTGATGCTGTTATACCAGGAAGATGTGCCGCGCCACCTGCTGCCGCAATAATTATTTGTAGTCCTCGTTCTTTTGCAGTTGTTGCATATGTATACATCCTTTTTGGTGTTCTATGTGCAGAAACGATAGTGACTTCGAAGGGGATAGAAAAGTCTTCAAGAATTGTTATAGCATCTTGCATGACAGGAAGATCTGAATCAGAGCCCATTATGATGCCAACAAGAGGAGTTGTCATGCGTATACAAATTTATACCACATTTCTTTTTAAATAGAAAGATATCGTTTTGCTCGGTGTAATTTATTTGTGGTTCCCGCCATTAGGAGCACGCGTTTATCCTGAGCTTGCCGAAGGATTAAAGAAATGTGTCGAGTGAGCGTGAAAAAAAGAGATAGGCGGAGCGAATGCATATGAGCGCAGTCCGTCTTTTTAGCGAACGAGAACACATTTCTAGCGAGCGCACGCTGGCGAATGTTTTTGGTACTTTTACGCTAAAAGTACAAGAAAGAAAATTTTAGATACTAATTAGTCTTCTAGCTTTTTTTACTCTTTTCAAACATATTTCAAGTGATGGACCAATACTTGTTATATGTCCCATTTTTCTCTCCATTTTCGTTTCTGCTTTTCCATACATATGGATGCTGACTCCTGGGATTTTGAGAGCTTCTTCTAGTCCTTTTATTTTTGCTGTTCCATTTCGTTCTCCTAAAATATTTATCATCACAGCAGCAGGGGTTTTCATGAGAGTTCTCCCTAACGGTAAACCTGTTACTGCCCGAATATGTTGTTCAAACTGTGATGTGATAGATGACTCTATCGTTACATGGCCACTATTATGAACTCTGGGTGCAATTTCATTCACCAAAATTTGAGCTTGCCCTGAGCTTGTTGAATGAGTCAGGAACATCTCTATTCCAAAAACACCTGCACCTTTGAGGTGCTGCATTACTTTTTTTGCCAAGCTTTCGGCTTTTTTGCTGAGTGGTTTACTGATAGGTGCTGGAGCGAGTACTGTTTGTAAAATATTATTTTTGTGAATCGTTTCAACAACAGGAAATGTTTTGATTTTACCAGTGAGACTTCTGACTGCAATAATCGCCAATTCTTTTTCAAAGGGGATAAATTTTTCAACATACAACTCATTACCTTTCAGTTTTTCTAACCCTTTTGTAATATCATTTTGAGTTTTAACAACAAAATTTCCCCTCCCATCATAAGCACCAGTTTTTGCTTTAAGGAGGAAAGGATAATTGATTCTCTTTGCTATTTTTTTGATGTCATCCTGAACTTGTTTCAGGATCTCTACATTGCTTTTTTTAGATGCTGAAATAAATTCAGCATGACAAGAAGGTATGTCCACAAATTCAGCAACAGGAATTCCTGCTTTTTTCAGAAAGACTTTTTGTTCATATTTATCTTTTATCATTCGGAGTGTTTGCGGAGAAGGGTTCACTGTAATCCCTTTTTGTTTTATTTCTTCCAAAAGCTCCGGGTTGGCCAATTCCCAGTCGAAAGTCATAAAGTCTGAAAGATGTGCCAATTCCCACATTGCTTTTTCATCATTTAAATCAGCAACAATCTGTTTATCCGCGAGTTGTCCAGCAGGTGATTTTGGTGTCGGATCCAAAATTGTAACGGTAAAACCTAGGTGTTTGGCAGAAGGGATCAGCATACGGGCGAGCTGTCCACCACCAACAATACCTATTCTATTTTTCATGAAGTGATTTTTGCGTTTTTCGTATGTTTTCAATACCACTTTTTGTTAGTTGTGTGGCTAGCCCTATATATGTTTGTGGTGAGAGTGTTTGCAGACGTTTTTTACCATCATCCGAAATTGCCAATCCATTTACCCATGTTTTCCATTCATTTTGAGAAATATGTTTTCCTCGTGTGAGTGTTGCAATGAGTGAGTATGGATCTGAAACACCATTGCTGCGCAACAGTGTTTGGACACCTTCGGATAGTATTGTCCAATCTTTTTGGAGATCTTTTGTGATTTTTTCTTCATTCACTGAAATTCGAGACAACCCCGTCAGGATACTTTTATATCCAACCATCGAGTACCCAAAAATCACACCGATGTTACGCATTACTGTGCTATCCGATAAATCTCTTTGTAGTCGAGAGATAGGGAGTTTTCGAGCCATGTATTCAGCAATAGTATTTGCCATTCCCAGATTTCCTTCACTATTCTCAAAATCTATTGGATTTACTTTTTGTGGCATTGTTGACGATCCAACCTCACCTTTTTTAGCCGTTTGCACGAACCATTCATCACTGATATATCGCCACATATCTTGATTAAAATCCAACAGGATACTATTGATTCTTTGATAATTTTGAAGATATGAAGCGATGTCTTCATAGGTATTTATTTGCGTCGTTAATAGATTTGGTTCCAGTTCTAATGAGCGAATAAAGTTTTCAGAGAATTCGATCCAGTTCACATCAGGATATGTAAATACTACTGCATTAAAATTCCCAACTGCACCGGAGAGTTTTCCATCCAGCTTTTTTCCAGATAGTTCAGTCGTTTGTTTTTGTAATCGATTTGCAAAAACCATGAGTTCTTTTCCAACAGTTGTTGGAACAGCTGCTTGTCCGTGAGTTCGGGCCAGCATAGGGAGTGATGCATATTTTTCTGCCCAGTCAGTGAGTGTTGTGATGATGGTATTGAGTGTCGGCGTGAGTACTATTCTTGTTGCACGTTTGATCATGAGACGGTAAGAGAGATTATTCACATCTTCTGAGGTGAGTCCAAAATGAATCCATTCAGTGAGATCTTCTAATGTTGTTCCTTTGAGCATATGGCGAAATGCTCGTTCCATAGCTTTGACATCATGACGTGTTTCTCTCTCAATAGTTTTGACACTTTCACAGTCCTCAAGAGAGAGAGATGGACCAAAATTTTTTAATACATGTTCTTCTTCTTTTGTTATTTTTCGAATGATTCTGCCTTCTGATAATGCAATCAGATAGAGTGCTTCTACTTCCATCCGAGTTTTTATCAAAGCATATTCAGAAACAAACGGTACGAGGTCTAGTGTTTTTTCTCGATACCTTCCATCCAAGGGATTGGTAGTTGTTAATTCAGTAAGAGGTAATGATTGATTCATAAAACGTTTACGCCGAATTTTTTTAGCGATGGGATGATTTTACTCAATGGTAATCCCACTACATTATAGAAATCTCCATCAATATGTTCAAGGAGTACTGCCCCAATTCCTTGGACACCATACCCTCCTGCTTTGTCCATTGGTTTTTCTATTTTGAGATATGTTTTTATTTCTGCATCACCCAGTTTTCGAAAGGTAACTTTTGTTTCCACAGAATCGGTATGTGTTTTTTTGAGTTTATTATCCAAAAGGGTAAAACCAGTGATAACACTATGTGTTTTTCCTTGCAGTTTTTTTATCATACGTCGAGCATCATCCATATTTCTTGGTTTACCCAAAATCTCTCCCTTACTATCTATAATCGTATCAGCTGCGATGATAATAGCATCTGGATATTTTATTGCCACCGTTTGCGCTTTTTCTAAAGAAAGCTCTTCTGCTTGGCCTTTTGGTTTGAGTCGAGGATTGAGTTTTTCCTCGATATTACTTGGGACAGTCGTAAAAGATAATCCTATTTGTTCCAAAAGTTTTTTCCGTCTCGGTGATTGCGATGCTAAAATAATCTGCCTCATATCTTTCTCCCTTGTCATCCTGAACTTGTTTCAGGATCTAGTATAGTAATATATTATACAGTAAATACTTTTTGTTATGATTTCGTATCCAAAATAAACTTTCCTATCACATCCGCAACTCCATCATTATCAACAGATGGGGCGATATAATCTGCAATTGCTTTTACTTCATCCACTGCATTTCCCAACGCCACTTTGAGGCCACATGCCATAAGGAGGGGAAAGTCATTGTAACTGTCTCCTATACCGATGATCTCATCGGTGCGAATGTCTAAAATTTGTGCCACTTCTAATATGCCGTGTTGTTTTGTCGCAGTGAGAGGGGTTATGTTGATCCCAAAACCGCCCTCCCATGCATGAAATTTATATGCATGCAAAGTCGGCACATCGTGTATTTTTCCCAAGATACTATCACATTGTTTTTCTGATAGCTGTGAAGAAATAACAGCAAAAACCTTTTCTGTATGAGTTTTATCAAAAGGAATATCTTTTGTCACACTTTGCAGAAAAATTTCTTTTACCTTTTCTTTGTGCAATATTTCTTCAATGATTGGAAGATCTTCTGTGTGAATGAGTTTTTCTGCATATACCTTTCTTGTTTTGACATCTATAATTTGTGCGCCATCATTTACAATTGACACTCCTGTAAATTGCACACTCTTGAGGATATTCTCGATCATAAATACAGGCCTTCCTGTGGCAATACCTGTATGAAGATATTTCCCTGCTCTATTGACTGCTTCAATCACACTCTTTGATGGAAGTGCATGCTCCGCATTCTTAACCAACGTCCCATCCAAATCCATCATCAAAGCCTTATATCTCTTTTTATGGTTCATAGTTCATTGTAAATATTATTTATATATATTAAATTCTTCTATTTCGTTTGCATTGAGAGAGCAAGGTAAGTACTTTTTGAGAATTGTCAGGGGGATTCCTCGGCCCGAAGGGATCGAGGAGGGGGTAAACTCACCCGACTAATTCTCAAAAAGTACGCCCCATTCTTCTTTCACAGCAAACATGTTTTGCGCTACTTTACGCTAAAGTAGCTATAAGAAAATCATCTGTGGTCGATAATTATATTTTAATGATCTCGTGGCGCTTTTGTCCGGTAGAAACAAATGAAATACTAATACCGGTTTGTTTCTCAATTTCTTTCAGGTAAATTTTGGCTTCCTTGGGAAGATCAGCGTATTTTGTTAAGCCTTTTGTTGGTTTATTCCATCCTTTCATTGTTTTATAGATCGGTTTTACTTTTTCCAAAAACTGAGAATCGCCATCATAGTATTCCGCTCTCTTTCCATTGATTTCATATCCGGTGCAAATTTTTATTTCAGAAAAACTATCTAAAATATCCAGTTTTGTTATTGCGATACTCGTTAGCCCATTGATCTCTGCGGCAAAACGGATGAGTGCTGCATCGAACCATCCACATCTTCTTGGTCGACCTGTTGTTGTCCCAAATTCAGCACCTTCTGTTCTGAGTTTTTCTCCTGTGCTGTCCAAAAGTTCTGTTGGAAATGGGCCGGAGCCAACGCGTGTTGCATATGCTTTTGCAACACCGATACTATTGGTGATATGTTTGGGTGCGATGCCAGCACCCGCATTAGCACCACCGATGAGCACTGTTGATCCGGTCACAAATGGATAGGTACCCCAGTCATTATCTAAGAACACACCTTGTGCTCCTTCGAGGAGAATGTTTTTTTTCTGCTTCAGGGCTTTTTGTAAATGAGGATATGGTTCGTTAACAAATGGTTTTATTTTTTTCTTCAAAACTGCAAAATATGTTTCTACTTCTTCTTGTTTGAGTGGCTTTTCACCGAGAGCTATTATGATTTTATTTTTTACTCGTAGTTGTGTTTCTAGTTTTTGCGAGAAGAGTTTATCATCCAGTAAATCTGCAATTCGGATACCATTATAACTGACCTTATCTGCATACACAGGTCCGATTCCCCTGCCCGTAGTTCCTGTTTTCTGTTTCCCTTTTGCTTCTTCATATACTTTGTCCAAGACTTTGTGATACGGCATGATGATATGGCAACGAGGAGAAATGAACAATTTGTTGGTTAAATCAATACCTGCATTTTTCAACATCTCAATTTCTGAAAGCAGTACCTCGAGATCGAGTACTGTGCCGTTGCTGATACAACCGATTGTTTTTTTCTGGAAAATACCTGAGGGGATGAGATGAAGTGCGAATTTGCCGTAGTCATTGATGACCGTATGCCCTGCATTGTTGCCTCCATGGAATCGAACAACATAGTCTGAGTTTTGAGAGAGATAGTCTATAATTTTCCCTTTCCCTTCATCTCCCCACTGTGCACCAATGATGATTGTTGCTGGCATATAGCTGTGTAATTGTAATCAACTCAAAGCACAAACACAAGGGGAAAATTTCACTTGTCATCCTGAACTTGTTTCAGGATCTCAGATTATTTTCCATTTATCATTTGCCATTTTCCATTTATTTTTTTATTTCAAAATTCCGTTTTTTTATAAACCCTGAACTATGAACAACGGTTATCCCGTGCTACAATACCCTCGTATGGATCAAGTAGCTCAAATACGAGAAAAAACAGATATTGTTGCTCTTCTTTCGGAATATCTCCCACTCAAAAAACTCGGACGAAACTTCAAGACCACGTGCCCGTTTCATAGTGAGAAAAGTCCCTCATTTGTTGTCTCCCCTGAGCGACAAATTTGGCATTGTTTTGGGTGTGATAAAGGAGGAGATGTCTATACGTTTTTGATGGAGTATGAAAATTTAGAATTTCCTGAAGCCCTCAGATTGTTAGCAAAAAGAACCGGAGTAGAATTGGAACAATTCAAAGGTTCTTCAGTTACTACGTCAAAAAAAGAAGCAATCTACAAAATAAATGCATTGACTGCTGAGTTTTATCACTATGTGTTGCTACATCTTCCTGCTGGGAAAAAAGCACTGGAGTATCTGACCAATGAGCGGAAATTAAGTCCTGAAGTGATAAAAACATTTACTATTGGCTTTGCACCAAAAAGTGGGAGAGCACTCGTTGACTATTTGATCACAAAGAAAAAATTTAGACAAGATGATGTGGTCGATGCAGGATTGACATCGATGCGTAGTGGACGAGTATCAGATTTTTTTACGGATCGTATTATGTTTCCGCTTCTTGATCATCGGGAGAATGTGATTGGTTTTTCCGGACGTGTTATGGATCCCTCAACAACGCAGATGGGAAAATATATCAATACACGTGAAACACTGGTATATCACAAAGGCGAAGTCTTTTTTGGTCTCAACACCGCAAAAAATGAAATCAAAAAAGAAAACAGAGCGATTATTATGGAAGGAGAATTTGATGTTATTTCCTCTTTTCAGGAAGGCATCAGCAATGCCGTTGCAGTCAAAGGAACTGCATTGACTCCTATCCAAGTAAATTTGCTCGCTCGGTTTTGCTCAAAAGTGAGTATGTGTTTTGACCAAGATAGTGCAGGGCAACAAGCACTGCTTCGAAGTATCCCTATTCTTGAAAAGAAAGGGATGACGATTACCGTCGTGCTGATACCAGGAGGAAAAGATCCGCATGATGCGATTATTGCCGACTCTTTTGTTTTCAAGCAGTCAGTCAAACACGATGTTGGTGTGTATGATTATTTGATTGATCAGACAGTAAAAAAATACGGTGTAAAAAGCGCAGAAGACAAAAAACACATTAGTGATACGATATTGCCACTTCTGCAAGGGATTGAAAATGAGATCATCAAAGAACACTATATGCGTGTCTTAGCGACCAATCTTGACACATCCTATGAAAGTATTGACCGACAAATAGAAAAAGGAAAACAGCTACAAAGTGTTGAGAAAATTGTCCAAATTGCCAAGGAGAAGAAAAATAGAGATGAAATGCTTGAATCCTATGTATTGGCTCTTGTATTACAGTCTCCCGTACCAAAGGATGCAGTTACTGCGTTAGAGCATATTTTAACTCGAGATTTTCCAAAAGAGCGTGCAGTGCAAAAGATACTGATCGCTTTGATAGTGCATTTTGAAATAGCAGATACTATTGCTATTCATGCGTTTGGGAACAATCTGCCTCAGGAGCTCATCAAAACGTATGATACCGCCTTTTTATATCCGATTCCAAAATTTGTAACAGATGAAGAGTATATAACAGAAGTAAAGAAAGCTGCCAAGGAATTAAAGCTGGTGTCTATACGCTCCCAAATGAAGCTGATTTCAGAAAAAATGAAAGAAAAACACGGAAAAGAAGAGGTAAACCAGGGGGAGAGTGCATTGAGTCAATTACAGGAGGAATTTACTCGTTTAAGCACACAATTGCACGAAAGCTCATAGTTTCATCTTTGTGTGTTTTGTGGTACAATGGATAGACTCAAATCCCAAAGATTTTTATGAAGCAACTCACCACGACCAAAATTACCGACATTGTCGCCTCCGCCAAGAAACGTGGATACATGACACAGGATGAGATTTTGACTATCTATCCGCTTCCTGAACAACACATTGCAGAACTTGATGAACTGTATGACAAACTCTTCAAGCTCAATTTAGATGTGTTTGAAAGTGTGGCTGAAACAGCGAGTGATGAAAAACCTATTGAGCAGCTCGAAAAAGAACTCGAAGCATTGACAGTTTTGACAGAAGGGACTGTCTCTGATCCTGTCAGAATGTATCTCAAAGAAATTGGCCGTATTCCTCTGTTGAAATTTGAGCAGGAAATATCGTTGGCAAAACAGGTTGAAAAAGGCAGTAAAGAAGCGAAAAAAACCCTGATTACCTCTAACCTTCGTTTGGTTGTGTCTATTGCGAAAAAGTACGTTGGTCGAGGACTTACCCTGCTTGATTTGATCCAAGAAGGAAACCAAGGGTTGATTCGAGCAGTTGAAAAATATGATTGGAGACGAGGCTATAAATTCTCAACCTATGCAACATGGTGGATTCGTCAATCAATTACCCGTGCTATTGCTGATCAGGCACGAACGATTCGTATTCCCGTACACATGGTTGAAAATATCAATAGATTTTTGCGAACTTCTCGAAAGCTCATGCAGGAACTCGGTCGTGAACCAACCCCTGAAGAAGTAGCCAAAGTGTTAGGTATTGAACCAGACAAAGCACTTGAAATCATCAAAATCTCACAAGAACCAGCCAGTTTAGAATCACCAGTAGGCGATGAAGAAGATAGTAGACTGGGTGATTTTATCCATGACACCAATGCCCCAACCCTTTTTGATACCGCTTCTCGTGAACTGTTGAAAGAACAAGTAGAGCAAGTATTAGACACGCTTTCTGATAGAGAACGACGAGTATTGGAAGAACGATTTGGTCTCAAAGATGGAAAGTCAAAGACACTAGAAGAAGTAGGCAGAACTTTTGCGGTTACTCGTGAACGTATTCGTCAAATTGAAGCAAAAGCACTCAGAAAGCTCAGACATCCCTCACGTGGGAACAAACTCCGTGACTATTTAGGCTAAGTTATCAAATCCTATTGCCTCAAGTTTTATTTTTTCTCCGTTGGGTGAAACCAGTATTTTCCCTTGTTTTTTTGGAGTGATCTTACCGATTACAGAGATAGTAATCCCGATTTTTTCTTTTATAGTGTCAATAATATGACGCTCGTACCGTGCGGGAGCAGTAAAGCAGAGTCCAAAATCCTCCCCGCCTTCAAGTGCAAGCATAAGGGGATTTTTGCCTGCTATTTTTCCATACGCCTTGACTGCAGGACTGATAGGAATATGTTTTGCCTCTATGGTGACGCCGACACTACTTGCATCACAGAGATGGAGTACATCAGTAGCCAATCCATCGCTCATATCAGTCATTGCTGTTACTACTTTTAGGCTTGCAAGTATGATTCCTTCTTTTACCTTTGCTGTTGGTTTAAAGTGATGCGTGAGTAGGTATTGTTTATGTTTTTTACTCAACGGTATCTGAGGGTGTTGTAGCAATTCCCATCCGGTATGTGCATCACCCAAAAACCCGGTGACAAAAACAGTATCACCAACCCGAGCCCCTTTTTTTAGTAACAAGTGAGCAGTATCGACTTCTCCAATCGCCATGATATCGATTCCCCACAATGCTGATTTGGTAACATTGCCGCCGATGATTGTTGTATTATATGCGCTGCATGCTTCTAAAATGCCTTTATTTATTTCACGCATCCACGTATTTCTTTCAGGTCTATTTGGGACGAAGAGAGAGCTGAGACAATATTTTGGTGTTGCACCCATAGCGATAATATCACTCACTCCTGCACTCATTGCCCGAAATCCTAACTGATGCGGATGGATTTGGGTTGTTTTAAAATGGGTATTTTCTACTTGTGAGTCGCAGGTATACACTAGCTTCATATCAGGAGAAGGTGTGGTGATAGCTGCATCATCACCGATACCCACGACAATCGAAGCATCCTTTTTGTAAAAAAGTTTTTGAAAAGATGTGAGGAGATCGTTTTCTGTTTGCATGAGGGACTTATTATAAATGATGTTCTGTCATTGCGGCTACTGTTTTCCAAAACTGCATAACACCCGTATCATCGAGTTCATCTTGATGTGTATCTTCACTATGTTGTTGTCTCGTATAGTCCATCATCTTTGCAAAAATACCCTCTCGCAGACACCAGATGATGAAATTGCTTGATTGCAGTGAATGAGGGGGGAGGAGGATTCCTCTCCATGTTTTGGCGACTCGCAAGAGCTCTCTTCCAAAAACAGTATCCAGCGATACATTCTTTTCTGCTTTTTCCCACAACATTTCATGGACTGTTTTGTTTGGGATGAGATGATGGCGCCGTAAAAAAGCGATATTGTCGTACTCTTGTTTTCCTACTGGATGTGCAAAGAGGAGGAGTGATCCTCCTGTTTGCTGTGGTGTCAGTAGTGCTTTAAATGTTTGTTCGCTTGGTTTGGTTACTTCCAGTGAGATGACATGATCGGTATAGAGTTTTTCATAATTATTGACTGTTTCTCTATCATGGGGTGAGACATGCAAATGAACATATGGGTGATCAAGCATGGATGTTAAAAATTGATTCGTGTATTGTGCTTGTTTTGCTATGATATGAAAAACAAAACGATCTGATGCTTGATGCAAATACGGGATGAGTTTTGCTAAAAAGTCAGTTCCCACAGCAGCACCTGGGATAGGGAGTGCGACATGAATCTGTGTGCGGCTTTGCAGATGTACTTGTTCTTGTTTTTTGTGCTGTTTTTCAGCAGTGAGATGCGTTGAAAAAGAAGGAGAAAGGGGATAGGGAATAATGGTCATAGGGAGTTTTGCAAAAGTGAAAAGTTTTGCAAAATCATCCAATTTTTCTTTTGTATAGTGACTTGGGACAAAGGTCATAGCAGCCCCTGGTATATACCAGAGTGGTTGTGGACTGTCATCCGTTACTTGGACAAATAACAGTAGTTTGATATTTTTTTTCTTTTCGATTGTTTCCTTGATATGGGAGAGTTGGTGTGCGAGTCCAAAATGTGTTGCAACAACCACGATAGTATCAGGAATGATGAGTCGCTCATCCAAAATAGTTGCGAGTTGTTGATAGAGGAGTTTTGTTCTGGTGTGGAGGATAAATTCATAAATAAAGGTCGTGACATATTGCATCCATCCTGTTTGTCCCCATTCAAAAAGAGTTCTTGTTATGGGATGAATACTCATAAATCGATGGAGTGCACCGACTGCTTTATCTTGTGAACCCAGCAGTATTGGACTAACTGTTTCAGGGAGTCCTTCATAAAGCGCATCAGTAACCCGCAGATGACCGAGTCCTGTTGGAGAATAAGCAAAAATAACGAGAACTGATTTTTGTGAGAGGGCAGAAAGTGACATATCTCCAGTCTAGCAAGGGAATTTACAATGTACAATGAAGAATGTATAATGAGGGGACGGAAAATAGGACTTTTGATATTCGACAACGAAGCTTTCAATTTGGAGTAAAGATCGTTCTTTTTATTAGAACCTTTCCAAAAGATACGGCAGGGTTTGCTATTGGAAATCAATTGATACGTTCTGGAACTTCAGTGGGAGCAAATATTGAAGAAGGACAAAATGCTAGTAGTCGAAAGGATTTTATTCATTGTTTGACTATTTCCTTAAAAGAAGCAAGAGAAACTGAATATTGGTTGAAGATAATTCAAGAAACGAAATTAATTATACATGAAGATTTGGTAGGACTTTTACAAGAGATTAACGAATTAATTAAAATATTGACAACAATTATTAAAAAATCCAAGGAAAAATTGTAAAAGTACATATAAATTTGTACATTTTACATTTTAAATTGTACATTTATATATTCCGCGATAGCTCAATGGTAGAGCAGGAAACTGTTAATTTCAAGGTTCTAGGTTCGAATCCTAGTCGCGGAGCAAGTTAGCCTTGCAGTTATATATGATCAGAGGTGTCTGATTCTGCTTCCTGTTTAGTTTTATGGATAGTTCGGGCTTTGTGGTGTGCGGGTGAATATACAGTATAAAGCTTCAAGGGTTCAGTAGAGGAAGAATTTACAATATTATGCTTTGTTCCTGCGGGAACAATAATTGCGCTTCCGTCTTTCAGCAAATGTTCTTCCTCGTTCATGATAACTTTGCCTTCGCCTTTTTCAATTCTGAGAAACTGGTCGGTTGTCTCATGAATTTCGATTCCTATATCTTCTTTGGGCAATAAAGACATAAGAACAAGCTGTGAATGTTGTGCAGTATAAATTACTTTTCGAAAGTTATTATTGGATAATGTTAGCTCTTCAATATTTTTTACGAAACCATGCATATGTATATAATACCATAAGTATCAATTGCAGGTCATCAGATTTAATATCATTTATTTCCGGATATTAATTTGACTGAAAAATCCCGCAACTATATTTCCGTCAAGGTAAGATTTTCTATCAATTATCTTACAAGCCAATAGATTGAAGCCTGACTTAAATCTTTAATAAGTATATAATACAAATATGATTTCTATAGAATATTTACGCCAATTTAGAATTGCGCAGTTTGCTATTTTTGACACCACGGCTGCTTATGTAGGCATTCTGATTCTCTCACCTATTTTGACATGGCTGATGTCCAAACTACATATTAAAATTCCTATTATCTCTTGGCTTTGGTTTACCTTGCCGTTATCTGTTATTTTTCATATGATTTTCCATCAATCTACTCCTTTGATGAAAATACTAGCAAATCCCGGGCATTTTCAATTTTATATCGCTATCTTTATTCTCTTTGTTATGACCTATATGGGTTTTAGAAAAATAAGCAAAATTAGGTCATCGTGAATTTACCAAAATAATCTGGTTTAACAGAAGCAGCGTTTTCACTCCGAAATAACAATTGAAGATTGAATAATTTGAAGACTGTCACAAGTGAATTTAACGGTATTTATATTTCTATTCTTTTGTTCCTGAATATATCAACCACGGGGAGCTTTGATGTGGATTGATATATTTATCCGAACTTTGGGGAGCAGATACTATAATCTACTATTATTAAAATAATGGCTCCAATCTCCATCATGAAATTCATTTAAGACCATACAAATATCTATACCAAAATCGTTTTGTATGTATACCCACACACACTTTATTTCCGGTACATCTATGCCTTCTGGAAATAATTTCTTAAAATCCTCATATTTCGCTTCTACTTGTAAATCTATTTGTATAAGAGGTGTAGATGATTTTGAAAAAGAAACTATTTCAATTTTTGGTCTTCTGATTAAATCATAATTTACTTCTCCGCTCTCGATTTCTTCTTTTGTCCCAGGAAGTATAAAATCCCAAGGTTCATCAGCAAGTTCCTTAGGAAAGGTATGATAGAGACAAGTCTCTTTTAGCTTTTCTCTCAGTTCAAGTATTTGAGGATGAATGCCGCCAAAATATGGGAGATTAAAACCAGTATGATCGACAGCTTTTAATAATAGATCTTTAGCTCTATTAAGATACTCGTCCATAGCTATATGTTTATATTCATGTGGACTTTGTTTCGTAATGCCAGTTACATTTGTTATATCTACAGAAAATGAAGAGTTATCACTAAAATTAAAATGTACTTGCGGAATCTGTCTCTCTGAAAAAGAAAATTTTGTTGAAGGGCTATATGTGTTTTCTGAAAGATTTAGTCTTAATTCTTCATTTTCTACATTTCCTAGATGAGACAAGTAATCAAGAAAGGATTTAGTAAATTCTTTGTTTTTGTTTGGGAGTTTGTAGAGTACATCTATTAAATATTTCATTGTTTGATTGTGGTAAATTGTAAACCAATTCTTCCAAGATTTAAGAAATATTCATTTTCTTTTGTTTGATTACCATTCACTTTTTTTTCATATGTCGCACCAAGCAAATGCATAGCATGAGCTACTTGGCAATATAAAGGTAAAATTTCTAACTCTATCTTTTCCAATGGAATATATTTTTGATATTCATCTAGTGTTTGTTTGTAAAGATCCTCATACTTATCTAAATTTTTTGTGTCAAAAAACACATCACACATCAATACTGCAATTTCTTGTATTCGTGGATAACAGTTTGCTACGGAAAAATCGAGGATATATAAATGGTCATTTTTATCTCGCATTATATTAGTTTTGATTAAATCTCCATGCACAAAACAATGTGGTAAATCATCTGTATTGATTTGCCGAAATTTTTCTATTAATGGATGAACTAATTTTTTATCTTCTTCAGTAAGATATTGCATCTTTTTTCCTGCTTCTGCCAAGAAATTAACTATAGCCCAACTATCATAAATTGATGAAGGTTTTAATGAAATTTGATTTATTTTTGCTGCCTGCTCTATCAGAAAAAGAGCTTCTTTTTGTGTCAATATTGTAGGAGTATCAAATAATGTCCATCCATCAATATAGTGCATAACAATAAGTCTGATTGGGTTACCATCGATAATGGTTTCATATATATAATTTTGATATCGTGTAGGATACACTTCAGGCTGTTCAACTCCCGAATATTTTGCTCGTTCTAGTATCTCTACATACCGCTCGCAGTCTGATTTATCTCTAAATGACGCAAAGATTTTTACAAAAAACTTATGATGACTTGTTTCAACAACTACATTTAAATCCTCATAACCCATTTCTACTATAGAGTGTGACTTGTATGAACCATGGTTGTAGTTCTCAAACGCTTTCGTCAAAATAGGGGCGAGATCACCCTCATAGCCAATACGAGATTGTATGTTAATCATGAAGCTAGTATAGCATCTATTTTTGAGTGCTATAATCAGCTTATGAAGGAATCTAAATTTGATTGGAGAAAATACATAGAAGAAGCATTATCAGCTACAGAGTATTGCAGCTTAGCTACAGTGGATGAAAAAGGAGTGTGGTCAAATCCTGTCTATTTTGCTTGGGATGAAAAATATAATCTGTATTTCATTTCCCAAATGCATTCTCGTCATATGCAGAATATAAAAAGGAATAATCGGATAGCAGTATCTATCTATAAAACAGAACAAAAAGGTGATGTACTTGGTATACAATTGGAAGGTAGAGCAGAAATTTTAACAGGAAAAAAAGAAGCAATGAAAAAAGCGTTCGATATTTATTTTGCCAGAGCGGGGAAAGGTAAAGACCAAGAAGAATATATGACTAACCCTACTTGGCATTTTGTTAAAATTACTCCTGAACATATCTACTATTTCGACACCAATTTTTTTGAGGAAGAAAGGCAAGAAGTACCATTGCAAGAGCTAATAAACTGATGAAATGGATTATCTTTATTCTCAATCTTCCTTATACGCTTGCAGGAATTGTTCTAACAATTCTGTCTGTCCCTTATCATGCAAGATTAATTACAGATCCATTTGCTATCGTATGTAACGTAAAAAGTTTTTGGTGGGGGTTTTGGTATTTGAAAAATGCTCGTGCATTAACTATTGGACATACTATTCTCATGAGTCCAAAAGAGCTAGAGAACGATTTGGAACATGAAATTATCCATATAAAACAGTTTGAACAATATCCTTTTATCTTCCCATTTTTATACTTTTATGACAGAGCAAAGAAGGGGTATAGAATGAATCGTTTTGAGGACGAAGCCTATACAAAATCAAAGAGTTTTTATAAAGGCGTAAGACAAGGATAAATTTTTAATTTCTGATATAATCTTGATATGTATAAATTGGATGAAAAAGTATTCAAAAAGTGGATGGATACCATGGGAAAAGCATGGACTACCAAAGATACATCTCTAGCTGTAAGCCTGTTTGATGACAGTGCTACCTACGCAGCAACACCATACCGAGAAGTATTGAAAGGAAAAGATGCTATTCATCACTATTGGGAAAGTGGTATGAGTACTCAAGAGAAGATAACATTTGATTATGAAATACTTGCTGTAAAGGATAACTACGGAATTGCTCATGCATGGGGTTCTATGATGCAAGATGGTAAGGATGAAGCATGGGATGGTATTTTTTGGGCTACATTTGCAGAAAACGGAAAATGTAATATCTGGCGGGAATGGTGGGTTAGTAAATAAATTATCTCTTTTGAAAATCCATTGCCATAAAAGCTATTGATGTTACAATGATTTATGAACAATACGCTAACAGCCTTAAAAGGAATAAAAGTAGGACATTCTACTCGCCTTGATAAACTTACTGGTTGTACCTTCATTTCTTTTGATAAAGAACTACCTGTTGCATATAAATCATATGGTGGTGCTCCTGGAACATATGCAACAGAAAATTTGAATAATGGTATGTCTTTTGCTTCAAGAGATGGCTTATTTATTGCAGGAGGAAGTCTTAATGGACTGACTTGTGCCGCAGGAATTGTAGAAAGATTAGTTGAAAAGAAACAAGGGTATAAAATTGGGAATAGTCTTATGCCTGCTATAAGTGGAGCGATTGTTTGGGATTTAGGTGTCGAGATTGCACAATTTCAGTCATCATACGGAAAAGAAGCCGTAGATAATCTTTCTGATAAACCAGTAGAAAATGGAAATGTTGGTGCTGGTACAGGAACAGCAGTTGGTAAGTTTCAGTATTTAGAACTAGGAAAAAGTAATCCTGCTATGAAAGCAGGAGTGGGTTCTGCAAGAATAGATTTAGGAAATGGGATAATAGTTTGTGCCTTATCTGTTGTAAATGCTTTAGGAAATGTAATAAATCCAGACGGAACTGTTCTGGCAGGTAATAGAAATGAAAAAGAAGGATTTACCACATTTGAAGAAGTAACAGAGTTTGTAACAACTAAAAAATCAAATACTACAATTTCTGTAGTAGGTATAAATGTTGATTTGAAATCAAGAGAAAACTATGAACGAATTGCACATTTTGGTACTCAGGGACAAGTACGAGCAATAAGTCCAGTACAAACCTCCGTAGATGGTGATACTGTTTTTGTTTTTTCTACAGAAGAAATCAAAGAACCACTTAATTCTTTTGGAAAGTATTGGGAAACTCCTGCTTGGCCAGAGTTTACTGTAGATATTATTGGACAAGCAGTAGCAAAAGCAGTACAAGAAAGTATTTATGATGCTTGTCAAAAAGCTGAAACTATAGAGTTTGAAAAGGCATACAAAGGTGTAATACCTTCTACAAAGGACTACAAAAAGATTTGAAAATTCAGGAAGCCATACTTATTTTTCCTCTGATTCCTCTAAAGAATTAATAAAATAGCTTCAAGCTTCTGATATACTGCAACTATGGATAGAAATATACAAATTGCATATATATTAACCATTTTTAAAAATACGTGGTTTTGGCTGGGTATATGGATTTTTTATTATCTCCGATTTACTGATTACGCTGGTATTGGGCTTATTGAAACATCATTAGTTATTGCTATGGCGATTAGTGAAATCCCAACAGGAGCAGTAGCTGATTTATTAGGTAAAAAGAAAACCTTATTTGTTTCCTTTCTTTTGCAAGCAATCGGTGGATATATGATGGCATTTGCTCCTCATGTATCGTGGCTTATTGTTGCAGTTTTTATCATGGGAATAGGTGGAGCATTTTATTCAGGAACTTTAGAAGCCTTGGTATATGATTCGTTAAAACAAAAAGGGCAAGAGGCTACATATAACAAAGTTATTTCTCATATTACTTCTTTAGGACTTGCTGTTCCTGCAATATGTAGTATCCTTGGAGGTTTTCTTTATATCATGCAACCTAATCTACCCTTCTTAGCAAATGCCCTTGCTTATTCTCTTGCACTTATTTTCTGTTTATTCCTTATTGAACCAAAGATTGATACTGAGAAGTTTTCAATGAAAAATCTTTTGGTTCAAACACAATATGGTTTCCATCAACTATTTAAAGAAAACTACATACGAAAACAAATGATTATTTTATTAGCTATCGGATTAGTTGTTGTTATTTGTGATGAGATGCTCAATAGTTTCTTAGGAGTAGAGTTTGGATTCAAGCCTGAATCTATTGGCATATTGTGGGCTGTTATTTATCTCGTTTCTGCGTTTGCTTCACAATTAACTCCATACATCACAAAATTCATGCCATATGATAAGTCAATTATTCTTATTGGTGTACTTATAGCCGTATCGCTTATTGTATCTCCATGGCTTGGATTGGTTATTGGAGGTTTTTCTCTTTTACTGCGATCATCCTTACAAGCAGTCTATGGAAATGTATCATCCATTATTATTAACGACCATACAGAATCTCGGTATAGAGCAACAACATTATCTACATTTAACCTCATCAAAAATATTCCTTATGTATTAACGGCATATCTTCTAGGATCTATGGCTGATACATATTCTGCTGTCGTTTTAGCAAGTATTTTAGGTGTTGTACTTATGATTATGCTTCTTTATCCATTGTTTGGAATTTTAGTAAATAGGCCTAAAATCTAGTGCTATAATCAGTTTATAAATATGTCAGATTTTGAATGGAAGAGATATATAGAAGAAGCGTTATCAGTTACTGACTATTGCAGCATTGCAACAGTAGATGAGAAAGGTGTCAAATATAATCTATACTTCATTTCCCAAATGCACTCTCGTCATATGCAGAATCTGAAAAAAAATAACAGGATTGCAGTATCTATTTATAAAACAGAACAGAAAGGTGATGTCTTAGGAATACAACTAGAAGGAACAGCAGAAATTTTGACAGGGAACAAAGATGAAATGGAAAAAGCCTTTGCTATTTATTTTGCAAGAGCTGGAAAAGGGAAAGATCAAGAAACATACATGAATAATCCTACATGGCATTTTGTCAAAATCACCCCACAGAAAATGTACTACTTTGATACTAGATTTTTTGAAGAAGAAAGACAGGAAGTATCATTATAAATGTTATGAACTACACAGGAGTTATTATTGAAGAAAGTCTGAAAGATGCTTCATTTCTGCAAAATATAAAGATATTAGACACAAAAGTTGAACAAGTTACTTTAGATCATAAGACTCCCTGGCTCAAGCAATGGACACTCCATACAGTTGAAATACCAGAAGGCAAAGGTGATGAAATTGCTGATGAAATAAGTACATCATTTGATCCAGAACATCCTGATTGGTATGCAGACTTCAAAAATGACAAGTATCATTTCATTATTTTTTCCAATAAAGTATTTAAGCTAGAGTTAGAAAATCCTGTTTTATATAAAGATGCTAAAGCCTATGGTATATCTATTGGCATTCCTGAATACCAAGTAGATTTTGTCCCAGAGGACAAAGTGTGGGAGAGATAGTTATGAAAAAAGGTATTGATTATATTGGTGTAGGTGTTGGGGCTGCAATCTTTAATAAAGAAGGAAAACTATTTATTACACTCAGAGGAGAAAAAGCACAAAATGAAAGAGGCAAATGGGAAATACCAGGAGGTGGCGTAGAATTTGGAGAAACATTCGAAGATGCGATAAAACGAGAGATAAAAGAGGAGCTAGATATAGATATTGAAGTCATAGAGCTACTTGGAGTTTGTAGTCATATCATTCCAGATGAAAAACAACATTGGGTAGCACCAACGTATATTTGTAAAATCAAAAAAGGTAGCCCCAAAATTATGGAGCCACATAAATGTGCAGACATAGGATGGTTTACAATAAAAGAAGCAGAAAAACTCAATCTTTCTTTGATTACCAAATATGACATTGGACAAATTAAAAAGAAGTACCCGAATGGAATAAATATATGACGAATAAACCGTTAATAGATAAGTTGGCTTGGATTTATATTAAAGATCGAAAAATACTTTCCACTCGTTCCAAAGGAAAAGATGCTTGGTATATACCAGGAGGTAAACGTGAAGAAGGTGAAAGCGATAAAGAAGCACTAGTTAGAGAAGTACTTGAAGAACTGACGGTAGACCTCATACCAGAAACTATAAAATATTTGGAGACCTTTAAAGCACAAGCTCATGGAAAACCACAAGGTGTATTTGTACAAATGACGTGTTATACAGCAGATTATAAGGGTGAGCTTGCTCCATCAGCAGAGATTGAAGAAATGGCATGGCTCACATCAGATACAGACCCAAAGCTATTGTCCCCAGTTGATAGGATAATTTTTAAGCACCTTAAAGAGGAAAACTTAATTGACTAAGCGAGAACTGAGTTGATGTGCAGTGTCTCAAAAACCGTTTGGATGTTTTGCAAAGTGAAACCAAACTCTATTTCTTTGTTCCTGAATATATCAATCAAGGGGAGCAAAATGCCCAATAAAGCATCTTATTATAACCTGATTTTAGCATAATTGCCTTAAATTGAAGCCTAACATAGCATTGACACTTGTTAGGTTTTAGTGCTATAATCCTAACAAGTCCAACTAAGATGTTAGGAGTCAAAAATAATGAAAATCGGTAAATTAATCAAACAACCCACAGGATATAACGCATTTATTCCAGATAAATTTCCTCCAGTACCACCAATCAGTTTAAATGCCAAAACGCAGCAACTACATGCTAAAGCGGCCCTTATGGTAGGAAAATTAGATGGCATAACCCAATTATTGCCCGACCTTGATTTCTTTATTTTCATGTATATTAGAAAAGAAGCATCAAGATCAAGTGAAATAGAAGGAACAAGAGCAACAATGATAGATGTTATTAAGACAGAAGCAGAGATAGATAATAAGTTACCTGAAGATGTCGATAGAATTTTACACTACATAAAAGCCATGAATTATGGATTAAAAAGGATTGAAGACTTACCTCTTTCTTTACGATTTATTCGTGAAGTTCATAAAGTTCTTTTGGAGGGGACTATTGATGCACCTGGTAAAACGCCAGGAGAATTTCGTAAATCTCAGAATTGGATAGGAGGAGGTTCTCCAAATACTGCTAAATTTGTTCCTCCGCCTCCCATAGAAATGACACAGTCTTTGGGTGAGTTAGAAAAATTTCTTTATTCAGAAGATGAATATCCACCGTTGATTAAGGCAGCTCTGGTTCATGCACAATTTGAGACCGTTCATCCATTTCTTGATGGGAATGGTAGAACAGGAAGATTATTAACAACATTTTACTTATGCAAATTGGGTATTCTTGAAAGACCTGTTTTATATTTGTCTGATTATTTTTTAAATAATCAGCAAGCATATTATGATGCTCTTAATACATATCATAGTGAGAACGGTGCTGTTGCAATTTGGTTAGATTTTTTCCTTGATGGAATAGCAATTATTGCAGCAGAAGCAGTTGAAGTATCAAAAAAAATTAATGATTTAAGTAAAAAAGACACAATAAAAATTCAATCTCTTGGTAGGCGTACAAAAACAGGAATGACTGTACTCGAAAATCTGTACAAGTTACCAATTATTAGTGTACGGAAAGTTGAAGAATGGACAGGTCTTTCTCGAACCCAAGCAAACGAGTTAGTCCAAAAATTTGTAGAATTGAATATATTAGAGCAAAGAGATAAAGAAGTAGAGTATGGGCGTGAATTTCGATATAAAGACTATTTGAAGTTATTTACTGACGAGCTTTAAGTATTTTATTTTTGTTATAAGCGCTTAATCTCTTTCTTTTGTTTTTGGTATACTCTTCTTAAATCGTCCAACCATTTAATAATTTTTTCGAACTGTGTGTTCGTCGGGGAGCTTATTTGTTTTATTTCCTAAGAAGCTGATTGTAGTGAGCAAAAACCTCATTCATATCTAAATCTCCCACGTCAGCGTTTTTAGCATACTTCTTTACTTCCTCATAGTCTTTAAGATTCCAATTATTTTTCATCTGTAACGTAAAGATTTTTCCTTTAAATACTGCATACAATATATTTTTGTTATAAAACATCGCATTCCAATCAGGTTTTAAATTTTTTGATATCATTTCTACAACATCATCTATTTGCTCATCTTTAATTTTCAATATAAAAATGTGCCAAAAGCCCATCCCGTCTGCTCTTTTCTCAACAATAACTTTATGATGGGTATAGTTATTTAAAATTGTTGGATCTTCAAAGCTTTCTGATTCAGTAAAACCGTAAAACATAAGATTATTTTCCTTCTTTTTTCAAAGGATAAATGCTTGTAAGATAAAAACTTACTCCAATAATCAACGTTGCTATAAAAAGTAATGGTGTTACTTTTTCTCCAAGCAGCGGTATAGCAACCAATGCCGCACTGATGGGAGCGATATATGTGGCAGAAGATACGATAAAAGATGTTGTATATTTTGTAGCCCATGCATAGAGAAATATGACAGCGACACAAGAAATTGTTCCTAACAAAATAATACTAATGATGGATTCTGGGAAAATATGTCTTGGAGGGAAAGTGCCATTTTGGAATTCTAAAAAAACAAATGGCACACTGATCAGAAAATTTGTGAGACATGCATACATCGTAATAGTTACTGGGGAATATTTTGTAACAAATACTTTGGAGGCCACCAAATAACATCCCCAAAAGATAACAGCAAGAAGTACTAATAAATTTCCTTGGAATGTGCCAAATGATAATTGCGTTACCGCCGAAGTACTAAAAAACGATTGAGCAATAATAATAGTCCCTCCAATAAGGCCTAATGCTACGCCTATTATTTCAAATAGATGAAATTTCTGACGAAACTGAATTGTCGAAAGAAGTAACACAACAATTGGAGTAAAAAAATAGAGTATTTGTGCAACAATGACCGTTGTGTATTTAATACCAATAGTAATTGCCAGGCTATTTCCCGCTATAAATAGTAATGCCCAAAAAAGTATTTTCAAATCTTTCTTCTCGATTTTGTATTGTTTCGTTATCAAAACAATTGGTATCAAAATCGCACTTGCCAAAAGATAATCCAACATAAAAGTAGCAATTGGAGAAAAACTTTTGAACGCAAATTTGAGAAACACACCACCAACACTCCCTAGTATTGCGGCCAGAATAATAGTCGCTATTGCCATGTTTGCATGTGATTTCATTATTTTTAGTATAACATCTTCTCTTATGGTGCTATAATCATCTTATGGTATTACCATTTTCTCCATCTATCTCCAAAAACGGCTTTGTATTTATTTCCGGACAAATTCATCTTAAAGATGGAAAACTTTTAGAAGGAACTATTGAAGAACAAACGCACCAGATAATGAAAAATCTTCAAGCTCTTTTAGAAAAAGAGGGAGTATCGTTCAAAGATGTAGTAAAAACAACTATCTATACCACGGATCTATCTTTATATGAAAAGGTAAATGAAGTATATATCAGTTACTTCTCTGAAAATCCACCTGCAAGAGAAATGGTAGGCGTCAAAGAACTTCCTCTTGGAGCAACATTGGAAATAAGCATGATCGCAGCTAAATAAATATATCTCTAAAGGTCTCCTCTGTTTCAATAAAATGCGTTCTAAGTGTTCAAACGCTGGGAGTAAATTCTTCTTCTGATATAATTGCCTCATGCAACCTACCTCATACGAAGAAGTAAATTCACTAATTCAACTTCTCCTATCACAAATCAAAGATATTCTTGGTGAAAAAATGATTGGATTGTATCTCTATGGTTCTTTAGTAACGGGTGATTTTGATATAAAGATTAGTGATATTGATCTCCTCTGTGCAGTTTCATCAGATGTTGATTCTCATGAGTTTGAAAAACTGAAACAAATGCATGAAGACTTTGCGAAAACTCATAAAGCATGGAACGATAGGATTGAAGTGCAATATCTCTCTATAGATGGATTAAAAACATTTAAATCAAGAACGACAAAGATGGTAGATATTAGTCCTGGTGAGCCAATTCATATACTAGATGCTGGAAAAGAATGGTTAGTGAATTGGTATATGGTACAAGAAAAAGGCCTAACATTATTTGGTGCTTCTTCGAAAACTATAATTGATCCAATTTCAAAAGATGAATTTATTGAAACGGTTAGAGAACATACTAAAATATGGAGGACAAAGGATATACCAAAACGAAGAGGCTCTCAAGCCTATGCTATTTTAACGTTGTGTCGTGCATACTATACATTGAAACATGGTGAACAAGTTCCAAAAAGAGAAGCTGCTGTTTTTATACAAAAAGAATTCCCTGAATGGAAAAGTCTAATAGACGATGCGCTACAATGGCGTGATGAACAGTGGAAAACTCAAGCTGAAGATGAAACAGTTTATCCCCAAACAGTAAAATTTGTTAATTTTATGATTGATCAGATATAATTCTAGTATGAACATTCAAGTACTAGAACAAAAATCAGAAGAGATGAAAGCTTTTGATAAGCATGAATGGAAAGCATATGATCAAGAACACTTTGGGCATGTAATAGTCTGGGATACCAAAACGTATTTCCTTAAAGCAGAAGATGAAACAGGAATACTCGGTACGCTTGAGGTTAAAGTAGAGGGAGGAGTTGGTAAAATAAATACTCTTCTCGTTGGAAAAGGTAATCAACGAAAAGGGGTGGGAAAAGCACTTATGGAAAAGGCGGAAGAAATAACTAAGCAGCAAAATGGACATAAACTTTTTTTGATGACAGGAAAAGGATGGGAAGCAATAAAGTTTTATGAAACAATGGGATTTGAAAAGACTGCTGAAGTAAACAATCACTACTTTAATACCGATTTTATAGAGTTAACAAAGTTTATTTAAAATAATCTGCTATTCTTGAAATAGTGACTCCAATCTTCTTCTTGAAACTCATTTAATACCATACAAATATCTATGCCAAAATCGTTTTGAATGTATATCCATACACACTTTATTTCAGATACATCTATCGCTTCAGGGAATAATTGCTTAAAGTCCTTATATTTTGCTTCTACTTGTAAATCTATTTGTATAAGAGGAGTAGAAGACTTAGGGAAAGAAACAATTTCGATTTTTGGTCTACGAGTAAGATTATAATCAACCATATTACTTTCAATCTCCTCTTTTGTACTAGGAAGAATAAAATCCCACGGCTCATCTGCTAATTTTTTGGGGAAAGTATGATAGAGACAAGTATCCTTTAATTTTTCTCGCAGTTCCAGAATTTTGGGATGAATGCCTTCGAAATAGGGAAGATTAAAACCAGTATGGTCTATCATTTCTAATGACAAATCTTTAGCTCTTTTGAGATAATCATCTAAACTAATATGCTGATATGCATGAGGACTTTTCTTTTCAGTACCAGTGGTATTTATAATATCTACAGAAAATGAAGAGCCATCACTAAATTTAAAATGCACTTGTGGAATCTGTATGTCTGAAAAAGAAAATCTTGTTGAGGGGATATATATACTTTCTGAAAGATGTAGTTTTACTTCTTCATTTTCTATAGTTCCTAGATGAGAAAAGTAGTCCAAAAAAGATTTAGTAAATTCTTCATTTTTGTTTGGCAGTATATATTGCACTTCTACTAAATATTTCATTGTTACGTGTAGTATAACACCTTCTTCTATAG
>JAGOUP010000084.1 GCA_018061205.1 Candidatus Levyibacteriota bacterium
GTCTGAACTGTTTTTACTGATTATTTTGATCATGGTAAATTAGGTGCTAGGTTATAGGGACTAGGTGCTAGGGAAATTACTAGTCCTTATACCTATTATTCCTCTTTTTTGAGAGAAAACGCAAGTGTAAAAGGAAGCAACGATTGTTCTATTGTTACATTGCTTCATTGTTTGATAACAACAGAGCAACAAGTGAGCATAGCGAACGAAACAATAAAGCAATATAACCTACTTTTCTGAAGTGAAGAATTTTTTGGCTTTTTTGACTGCACTACTCACAACAGCTGTCCCAATATCGACGGCATACTCACCCGGTCTGTTCGTAATATCATCTATTTTTTCTTCTATAAATTGTTGGAGTTGACTCACTTGTCGCCAAATATAAAAAACAAGCACAAGCATACTGATAAAAAGTATGGCAAATAAAGACATAAAGGTAATACCCATGATATAAAAAGTCGTTTGGAGATCCATATATTAGCAACAAGCCACTAGTGCCTAGCAATTAGGATTGATTAACCGCAACTAGTTACTAGTGGCTAATCGCTAGTTGCTATGCCATTATTTCACTTCCTTCTCAAAAACGCAAACGTTGACAGAGCAAATCTATTCATGAAATACTAGGAGTATGCCGCTGCCCGCGTCCTTTACAACTATCACTCCCTTTTCGAAAGTGCTTGCATTGGTACTTTTTGTCGTCATTCCTCTGATAACGCTCTATATGGGTATTGTCTATGGTCGATCAGTCAATACATCGCCTGAGATCATCCCTGCTGTATGTCCAAAAATGGTAGATGATGTTGCAACCTGTGTGAAGCAAACAACATGTAGCGATGAAGCAAAAGAATGCCCTGATGGATCATTTGTCTTCAGAAGAAATCCAGATTGTACCTTTGCTGCTTGTCCATCTTTAAAAATAGAAGGAAAAGCAACTCCAGCTGCTCCTATACCGAAAAATGGTGCCACCAAAGAGAACCAAATCACTGCTCTTTTATCCCAAAAAACTGGCATACCCCAACTAGATCTGATAATTTTGTATAAAAATGAATCAGATAACAAAAATCTCTATGATGGTGGAACATATACCAGTAAAAAAGACAGTGTCAACGGTCGCTGGATAGCAGCAAAGATCAATGGCAACTGGAATGTCACCTCTATCAGCATCGGCGTTCCTTTGTGTACTGATGTAACCCCTTACTTCTACCCTAAAGACCTCGTCCCCGCCTGCAAAGATGCAAAAGGGAATATCAGTGCTCGGTAACCCTCGATTTTCCATTTTCCAAGTTCCATTTATCATTTATTTTCAATTGATACATTTTGAAATGCAGCAATCAATGGCAAATTAAGCTTTGTCCACTTCCTGTCTTGCAAAACCCTCACAAAAGACTATACTCACGACAGCTTATACGATAATTGCTATTGTATGCGCTATAATATTCACCTTGTCATGCTGAGTGAAAACGAAGCATCTCCTAAAGATTCTTCACTTCGTTCAGAATGACATATGAATTCGCTCTTTGAAAATATTGGAAAGATACTTCTGTTTTGAAGATGGATGGATTAAGATGATTATCACTATTTAATCGTTTTACTTCGTCCATCTTCGCTTACCGAAAGGTTAACCTCGTTATCTGCCTCACTTTGGCAATATAGCTTGGGAAGGACAGAGCAAAGATGAACGATTGATCGTCGTGAAAACCATATTCATGGAAGGAAAAAAGTACCGTGGACCGACTATTCCAGTTCCTAATGAGACAACTACCCAGAGGACTTGAGTCCTTCGTGGTTGCTCTCGTCTGCGCAGGGATTTCCTTGCGGTTCAACAACTGGTTCGTTATCGGCATCACCGCAGGTATCGTCGTTCTCTATATGAGCTACCATGGTGGACGGCTCTTCAAGGAGGAGTACTTCAGCGCGTACAGACTCGGTAGCCCACTCGCCGTCGGACTCACCGTTTTCGTGACGTACTCGTGGCTTGTTCAGTCCGGTCACCTGTGGGTCACCCTGATGCTCGTCGTGCTCCTCACCGACTTCGTCGTAGACGAAGGTCTCAAGGCATGGGGCAAGCTTCCCGCAACAACGGCTGTCGAGACCGAAGCCGTCCCTGCGCACGGATGATTATTCACCTCTAGCCAGACAGTAGTCTGAGAAAGGAAGCGTGATACGCAGCGAGAGGGGATGTCCTTCCCCTCTTCGCCCAGCAGCGTTTTATCTGGTCATCGATCTTTCCAATCAAAATTCTGCAAAGCAGAACTCATTTCTACTCGTGTAGAAAACCGGGCGTTAGCGATAAAAAGATTTTTATAAAAATACGTGATGCAATCACAACAGCTGTGGTCTCACCACCTATTATCAAAACCAAAATCAAATCTTATTATCAACAACGCCCTTCTCATTTCTTTAAAGGAATACGAAAGGAAGTATCATATATACTATCTATAAAAGTTACGGTTTTATAAAGAGATCCTGAAATAAATTCAGGATGACAAGGAGGAGATTTTAGAGGCTTATAGCGGCTAGGAATGCGAAGGCAATTCCGAGGATGGCACCACCCACAACATCAGTCATCCAGTGCTCTCCCAGGTAAATTCTGCTGACAAACATCGTCAATGTATAGATAGCTAAAATACTCAAAATGATCACTTTTTGTGTCATGCTCAGTTTTTTGGAATACAGTACCATAAAAGCTATCAAAGCAGTAAAGAAAGCAGCTCTTCCGGAATGGCCTGAAGGATATGAATTTTCTTCTCTGATATGGAACTGTGGAAAGGCCACTTGGTCCTCTGTTCGCAACATAAATTGGGGTGGTGGAAAGTGATCCACAAAGCGTTTTCCAAAAAGTTCTATCAGATGGAAAAAACCAAAAAAGGTAAAAACCAAAAAAGCAGCAATGAGCTTTTTCTTCCAAACCAAAACTCCAATGAGTAAAAATAAAACAACAAAAGATACTTCAAAACTCCCAACTTCACTAAAAAAAGAAAACATCGTATCAACCCGACGTGGAATCTTGTCCTGCAATCGAACGGTCGTATCAAAATCGATATGCGTGAACACATCCTTGTTCACAAAATAGGAGAAAATGATGAAGGAAAGAAAAAGAAAACCCCCCACTAAAAATATGGCAATCTTTTTATGCATACCATTAATCATAACATAAATTCGAATATCGAAATAAGAAATTCGAATTTCGAGTTTATCTAATTAATCTAGGTTAAGGTTTCTGAGGAATTGTTTGAAGGAATCTTTGAGCTCTGGGTGTTCAAGTGCTAACTCTACTGCTGTTTTCATATATTCGAGTTTGTTCCCTGTGTCAAAGTATTTCCCATTCTCGATCTCACATGCATAG
>JAGOUP010000085.1 GCA_018061205.1 Candidatus Levyibacteriota bacterium
CTCCAAGAGGGGTGATTTCCGCTGAAGTAACAGGAGGTAAAACACTTGGAAGATTATGATATCCATAGACTCTGGCGATTTCTTCAATAATATCTTCCTCACCTGCTACTTCTAACACTCGAAATGAAGGAACGGAAACGGTTATTGCTGTATCTTTCATGCTCACAGCGAACCCAAGTCCCTCTAGTATTTTTTTTGCTTTTTCTAAAGGCACAGGGACACCGATAACGGTATTTATTTTATCTTCTGATACGCTAATTGTTTTTTCTTCAGGTTTGTTTGGGTATATATCGATAATCTCTGATACTACTTTTCCTTTTGCATATTTTTCATATAACGAAATACCATAAAGCAATGCATCCATAGCCAGTTGCGGATCTATTCCTTTCTCATTTAGTTGTACTGCCTCTGATCTGATACCGAGCTGCATGGATGTTTTCCTCATTTGTATCGGATCGTTATTGTCCAGGAAAAAAAGAATTCGTTTTGTTTTGTCAGTAACGACACTATTCTCAAGCCCCATGATACCCAATAAATCCACTATCTCTCCTTTATCATTTTCAGCCACAATATCACCACCGGCTAATACGTGTTGTTTTTTATCAAGGGTTGTGATGGTCTCTCCTTTTTTTGCTTTTCGAATACTAAGCGATTTGGTATTCAGTCGATCAAAATCGAACACATGTGATGGGTGGCCAATAGTTCTCATGACATAATTGGTGATATCAATCAGATTATTCAAACTTCGAATATCACTGGTTTCCAACCGTTCTTTGAGAAATGCGGGACTTTCAGAAACAGTGACATCCATAATAACTGCACAAATACGATTCACAATACTCGGATCGTTATGAATTGTAATTGCAACCTTTTCATTTTGGGGCGTAGTGATAGAATCTTGTAATTTTGGAGGATTGTAGGTTGCTGCAATCCCGAACTCAGGAAGTAGCGCTGCTGCTTCTCGTGCTAATCCAGTGACTGATGCCAGATCAGGCCTATTGGTTGTTACTTCAATGTCATAAACGAAGTCTTCTTTATATTTCTCAATCCGTTCAATAGAAATACTACCCAGCGACATATCTTTTGCTATCTCAGCAGGACTAGCCTTTGTGGTCAAAAACTCTCTGAGCCAACTGTCTAATATTTTTATATTCATATATGTATAATTTTCAATTTGAAATTTTCAATTTTCATTGAATTTCTAATTATTTAAATTTTAAACATTTAGATTTCATTTCAAATTTCGAATTTTAAATTTAAAATTGATTAAGAAACTCAAGATTATTTGAGTAAAGCAATCGCAGGTCATCTATTTCGATACCATCTTTCATCATCAGCACGCGCTCAACTCCCCAGCCAAATGCAAAGCCGGTATATTTTTTGGGATCAATACCACCGGAGCGCAACACATTTGGATGAACCATACCTGCCCCACCCAGTTCCAACCATCCTTGTTTACAGAGTTTGCATCCCTTGCCATCACAGATACCACAGGAAACATCTACTTCAAAGGAAGGTTCAGTAAATTGAAAATGATATGGTCTGATTCGTGATACTCTCTTTTCTCCGAAATAGGATTTTACAAAATAATCCAGCGTACCTTTTAAATGCGTGATAGAGATATGTTCTCCGACAACCAACCCTTCAAATTGATGAAACATTTGCGTATGGGATACATCAGATTGGCGTCGATAACATTTGGCAATATTGAGCATCTTTATGTTCAAATCCGAAGCACGAAATCCGAAATCCGAAATAGTATTAGAATTTTTACTATGCTTAAGCATCTCTCTTACTTGTCCTGATGATGTATGGGGGGTTAAAACTACCGGTCCCATTTTTGAATCCGGCTCTTGTTTGATAAAAAATGTTTCCCAGTCATCTCGGGCTGGGTGGTTATCAGGAAAGTTGAGTGCGGTAAATGCATAGTAGTCCCATTCAATTTCAGGATATCGTACTCGTGCAAAACCAATTTTTTCAAAAATTTCAGTGATTTCCTCAATAGCTTGTGTGATGGGATGTAAATGACCCAACAAGGGTTTTATTCCTGGTTCTGAGATATCGATTGTTTGTTTTAAAGAAGCAGATTTTTGTTCCTTTAGTCCTTCTGCTTTTTGTGCAATTGCTTCTTCTATGGCATGTTTGACTTCATTGGCTAACTGTCCAACTTCAGGTCTTTTCTCCATGGGAAGCTTGGAAAGCTCTTTCATTGTTGTTGTGAGCGTGCCGCTTTTGCCTAAAAATTGGAGCTTTATTTCATCGAGTTCATTCATCGATTGTGCTTCAAGAATAAAAGAAATAGCGGCATTTTTACTACTGATGAGTGTTTCTTCCATATTATTTGTGCGTTTTATTGTATTGCTTTACTCCTTCGGCCAACAGTGTCGCTGCTTTTTTCAAATCGTCTTCATTCAGAATATAAGCAATACGAACTTCATTTTTTCCTTTTTCTGGTGTTGCATAAAAGCCAGCTCCTGGAGAGACCATCACCGTTTCCTTATCTTGCTCAAAGTCTGTGAGCATCCATTTTGCAAAAGTAGATGCATCATCTATTGGTAACGCCAACATTACGTAAAATGCACCCTCTGGTTGATGAATAGACGTTTGTAATACATCAGAGAGTGTTTTAATAAAGACATCTCTTCTGTTTTGATATTCGTTACTCAGCCATTGAACATAGTCAAGGCAGTCCGCTAGCATTGGAGCGACGATTTCTTGGTCCAAATATGCAGCATACGGTATTCCCATGGCAAATCGGGAAGCCGCACTCATGAGATCTCTATTTTTTGACATAACCAAACCCATACGAGCCCCACACACATTCAGTCTTTTTGAGAGACTATCAACAACAATAACATTGTTCACGGTGTTTTCTGTTGTGATATGTAAAAGGCTGAGGCTTTCTTTCTTATCAAAAACCATACCGCGATAGGTTTCATCACTGACAACAAAAAGATGATATTCTCTCGCAATATCCAAAATCAGCTGCATTTCTTCTTTGGTGAACACCGTACCTGTAGGATTGTTCGGATTGGTAAAAAAAATTGCTTTTGTTTTTGGTGTAATTTTTTTGACGATTTCTTCTTTTGACGGAAGATGGAAATTATTCTCAGAAGTTAATGCTACAGGAATGAGATTAACATTCATAAAATGTGCATAGGTCAGATATGGTGCATAGAATGGTTCAAAGACTAAAATATCGTCTCCTGGGTCAGTTACCATTGCTGTTGCGATGACCATCCCTTCACTCGCACCGGCAGTAACCATCATATCTTCTCTCGTAATTTCATAGGGAATCTTTATATCCTTATAATAT
>JAGOUP010000086.1 GCA_018061205.1 Candidatus Levyibacteriota bacterium
GACTTCGCATTGTTATGGCTCTCAAACAGACGCAACTCCTTGAGAAATATTATGTCAATATAAAATCTGATCTAGAGAGAGCAGGGAGATATTTAAGTAGAGAGAATCTCTTGTTATTGATCAAACAATCTCCTGAATGGGCATATATTCTGGATGATGTAGAAGCTATTGAAAAATATCTCGGAAAAAATCTCGGACCAGTTACTGAGTCAGAAAAAAGACATGTCCAACTATCAGGGGAAATACTCAAGAGCTTGGACAAAGGAGGAAAAACACAAGAATATATAGAGAAAGCTGCACTTTTGCGTCAAAGCATGGGATAAGGGTTTTTACGAAAACTTCTCAGTAAAAAATATATCGCTAGCACTAATGACCCAATACCTATAGCCAAAAACCCTGGATTTTTCGCATTTTTAACGATGATGGAAACTGGTATAGACAAATCATTTTTTTCTTTATTTTCTTCTTCTTTTTTATCTCCAAGCACTGCTTTTGTAGCCGCTATTGTTTGTTGCGATGCCTGTTTTGTCACAATTTTTTTCGGCGATGGTGTGGTAGTCATGGTTATTGTTTGATAGAAAATTGTGTCTTGCGAGACAGATGTGAGAGCTACTGGAGTAGGTGTTGGCGTAACAGTTTGGGTAGGTGAAGGAGTAATTGTCGTAATAGGTGCTGCTACTGCTTCCCCATCGTAGATGGTAACAATCCAACTGTTACCAGAAAGTGCTATAAGAGATTGTGCAGTTGTCGAAGCATTTGAGACAAACGATCCTACTCCATAGTCAAATGCTAAAAACCCACCATCAACTGTTGATTGTTGTGCTAAAAGATAGTTTCGTGCATTTATGGTCATTTCTTCATCTTTCAGGTCTGCTGCATTCAATGCGATCAAAACCCACCCTGTCGTATCCGTATCACTATTTCCAAAATAACCAAATCCACCATCCGCATTTTGATTTACAAACAAATACTGTTTTGCTCTATCAATAGCATTTGCTAAATCTGGATGTATCAATCCAGTATTTTTTGCTGCAATGAGTGCTTGGAGAGCAGCACCTGTCATATCAGCCGATGTACTATACCAACTACATCCTGGTGCTGAATAGCCAAACCCACCATCAGCTGTATCTTGATTTATAATCAAAAAATGAAGTACATCTTGTTTGATTGCGGTACTGCTTGTCGTACCAGATGCTATCAGTGCTAACAATCCAAAAATATCATCATTGAGTGAACAAGTATCACCAATTTGGTTATTGTTATAAAATGTTTCGAGGTGTGCAACGTAGTTTGTTCCATTAAAATTAAAGGGATTTTCCTTCATGGCAGCAATTGTTAAAATACGTGTCTCCCATTCGGTTGCATTGTCATTGCTTGGAATATCTGCCAAAAGAAAATCATATAAAGAAACCGTTGGATTTTTTACTGTATTTGGATTAACTCCATGAGTAACAAATGCTATTGCACTCCATTGTGACGGAGCGGAAAAGCCAGTTGTTATTTTTCCAGAGACATCTTGTTTTGCACGCAAAAAATTCAATCCATTGGTCACATATGCTTCCTCTGCATATGCATGAGGAATACTCAGAGAAAAAAGGAACAAAATGATAATTAAAAATTTTTTCATATCTTCGTTGTCATCCTGAACTCGTTTCAGGATCTCATATGTAAAATGTACCTAGATGCTGAAATAAATTCAGCCCTAAAGGATCTGCGACATGACATGTCTATTAATTTGCTACCTTGATCCAACATACATCCAGGCGACACTATCACCATTGTTGGCCGCTATATGATTACATCCCTGTCCTGGGCTTTTTCCATTGACTGTATACGCCCACCAGACAGCGTTTTCTTTGCCAAGATTGTTGATTTGGTACACACCATATGCATTGAGTGAACTATCATATTTCATCAACAGCTGCGAGATTTTTTTCTCATCAAGTGCTCTTTGCAAAACATCACATTGATTTTTCCCTTTATCCATCTGAAGAGTAAATGATGCACCACCATCTACACTTACTGAAAGTGTTGCTTTTTCTTCTTGCGTGGATTGTTGAGAAGATGGGGTCGGCGTTACTACAATAGTAATTTGTATAATTTTTGTTTCTTCCTCTTCATCCGTGATCTCTGCATGGGTAGGCAATATTGTCGGTATAATTTTTTTATCAATGTTAGGACTTGGTATATTGGTTACTTTTGCTTTTACGGCTTTTTGAATATTTTGTTTTGTTGAGGCTGGAAAGAAAAAAAGAGAAAGAGAGATGAGTGCAACCAGTGCAAAAAACAGAGGGAAAATGATTTTTTTAGTTATTTCTTTCATAAAGTTTTCCTTTGCTCGAAGGAAAGATACCTTTATATCAAAAGTCTGCGATCTGACTGTACAGTTACGGCATAGCGCTGAATTCTCTTGCGAGTCACAGCTTTCGGATCTTTTGATTTTCCAATTGTGTAATTCAAAATACACTAGAAGATAAGTCACTGTCAATATGTATTTTTTGTTATACTTTAAAAATGCATATTCCCCATAAAAAACTCAGCAATGGTTTTTCCATGCCTGTATATGGAATTGGTACGTGGACGATGGGAGGGAGAATGCAAAGGGATTTGGAAAATGATGATACAGCTGATATCAAAGCGATTCAAACTGCCATAGATGCAGGAGTAACCCATATTGACACGGCAGAAATATATGCGCAAGGTCATAGTGAAATACTGACTGGAAAAGCTATTCAGCAATATGAAAGAGAAAAATTATTTTTGGTTTCCAAGGTCTACTCGCACCACATGAGTTATGATGCTCTGATACAAGCATGCAAAGATTCTTTAGAGAGATTAGGAACACCATACTTGGACTTGTATCTTTTCCACCGATACCCGAAAACCACACTGAAAGCATCTATAAAAGCTATGGATACATTGTTGGAAGAAGGGCTCATTAAAAATATTGGTGTGAGCAATTTTACTCTTGCTCATATGCAAGAAGCGCAAAGTTATACCAAACATAAAATTGTTGCTACACAAGTACATTTCAACTTGCAATATAGAGAACCAGAAAAAGCCGGAGTGCTGAACTATTGCCAAGAAAACGACATCATGCTGATTGCATGGCGTCCACTACAAAAAGGAATTATTTTAAAAGAAAATGAAATACTGACAAAGCTCTGTCAAAAATACAAAAAGACACCCGCGCAAATAGCACTGAACTGGCTCATCTCACAAAAAAATGTCGTCACACTTTCTAAAACAACAAAAATAGATCATTTAAAAGAAAATATCGAAGCAATAGGGTGGACTATGGAATCC
>JAGOUP010000087.1 GCA_018061205.1 Candidatus Levyibacteriota bacterium
ATACTTGTCAGTCCAACGGTACGAACCAATAGTATATCTAATAGTATTCCTGAAAAAAATGCTAAAAAAAAGACCCAAGATTGCCTATGATATATATAGAGAGACAATAAAACCCCTAGAAAAATCGGCATTGTCGTACTACTCGTCTGCAAAAAAAGAGCGAGAAAAATACCAAATCCAATAAGTATATATACCATCTATTTATATGACTGTATAACAAAAACAGTAGATAGCTTTGAGACATCAATAAGACTTTTTATTTGTGCAGTTTGGAAAAGAGCACTCGCTTTTTTTTCCACATCAACAATCCTACCAACAATCAAATCTGCAGGATACCCAACCCCTTTTTCATTTATATTGCCTTTTGTGACAACGATATCTCCCCGCTTTAGTTCTTCGGATAAAATGACATTTCCCAGGGTCAACCCATTTCTGTTTTCATTGCTTACAACCCCTGTTGCGTTCGAATCAAGTGTTTTTGCAAGAAAAGGAAGTGAACTATTATGTAACAACTCAACAACAGCAAGTGATGCTGATACTCGACTAATTCTCCCAATAAGATTATCACTAACAATCACTGCCTCTCCTCCATTTATTCCATCTTTTGTTCCCATCTGAATAATAAGCATATCCGGTTTTGATACTCCCGGGACAAAGCCTGGCGCACCAATAATCACGGCAGGTAACAAATCCGTACTGTGTGGTGCTACTGTTTTGAACTGATCTTTTAATGCAGCATTTTCACGCTGTAGTTTTTTTTGATCAAGAAGTAATATTCCCAACCTCCTATTTTCTTTTGAGAGATCACTTTCATCATCTCGTTGTGTTGCCGATTGAGAAAATAGGCTATACGTATTTTTTTGGATAGGACTCGTGATGAAAGTAAGACCAGAAGTAAAAAACTGAAAAAAAGACACGTTCCCTAAAAAAAGGACTATAAAACAACAAATAATAAGGAGGATGGTAATAGATAGTGGTGATTTTTTTTGCACAATTATCTGAGTCCTCCTGTCACGCGAACTCGTTTCAGAAATTCTGGATTTTCCAACACTTTTCCTGTTCCTCGAACAACAGTCGTCAACGGATCATCAGCCACAATAACCGGAATATGAATCCGCTCAACAATGAGCGTATCGAGTCCTGCTAATTTAGCTCCCCCACCAGTCAATAACAATCCATGTTCCAAAATATCACTCGTCAACTCAGGTGGAGATTCTTCAAGTACATCAGCAATCTCTTCAATAATACCGGAGAGCACACTACTGAGTGCTTCTCGAACCTCATCCTCACCAATACGAATACTCCGAGGAAGTCCTGTTTCAATATCCCGTCCCCGAACAATCGCTATTTTCTCATCTTCTTTTTCTTCTTTACTTTCCCCTTTACGCTTGCCCCTTTCCCCTTTTCCATACGCACTCCCTATTTTTATCTTCAAATCCTCAGACGTTGGTTCCCCGATCAATAATCCATGTCGAAGACGAATATAATGAACAATAGCTTGATTCATTTCTTCTCCTGCCAACCGAAGTGATCGGCTCACCACAATACCACCAAGAGAAATAATCGCAATCTCTGTTGTACCGCCTCCAATATCAACAACCATCACACCATTTGGTTGAAATACTGATATTTTTTCTCCAATGGCAGCAGCCATCGGTTCTTCAATCAAATATGCTTCCCGAGCCCCTGCTGAAAGCGCTGCTTCCCACACAGCACGTCGTTCCACTTCTGTTACTGCTGATGGAATACCAATGGCAACTTTGGGTCTGGCAAACATTTTTGGGAAAAAATTGTTCATTTCATGTACTGCTGAAATATAGTGAGCAATCATGGCCGCTGTGGCATCAAAATCAGAAATAACACCATGTTTTAACGGCTTTACTGTTTCTATCATCATGGGTGTTTTCCCTACCATTTTCTTGGCCTCAGTCCCAATGGCGATAATTTGTTTGGTCTTTTTGTGTCTGGCAACAACCGATGGTTCCCGAATAACAATCCCTTTTCCGCTAACCCAAATCAAGGTATTTGCGGTACCCAAATCAATACCAATATCGTGGGAAAAAAGAGAGAAGAATTTGTCTAACATAGAATAATTTAAAATTTAAAATTCGAAATTTGAAATGAAATCAAAATGTTTAAAATTTAAATTCTTAAAACATTCATTGAAAATTAAAAATTTCAAATTGAAAATTACTTACCTCATTCTAGCACTTGAAGCTACCTTTGCCAAGGCAAAAAGATGTGTTAAAATAAATAAGTGAAAGACACTGTCATAGCTATTTGTAACCGCATTATTGAATACTCCTTCTATAGTATCTTTCTTTTCGTCCCTCTCGCTTTTACCGCTACGACATCAGAACTGTTTGAATTTAACAAGATGTGGCTAACCTTTGGTATCACACTCGTTATTGCCGCCAGCTGGTTTTCTAAAATGGTTGTCCAAAAAAAATTCTTCCTGCAGAAAACGCCACTGGATATCCCTATCGCGTTATTTTTATTGGCACATATCCTTTCTACGCTTTTTTCTATAGATCAACATATTTCCTTTTGGGGATATTACACCAGATTCAATGGAGGACTGCTCTCTATGGTTACCTATATCTTTTTGTACTACGCATTTGTCAGTAACTTTTTCCTCCATATACCAAGGAGCGAAAAAGATCAGCCGATGCAACCTCCAAAGAGTGTGTCTGATCAGGCATATCGAATCATCGTTACGAAACATGCACTCTTTATCAGTCTCGGTTCTGGCTTGATAGCAGGACTCCTCGTGGCTTTATGGGGGTTCCCCTCTCACTTTGGCTATGATCCTACCTGTTATCTCTTCCGAGGAACTTTTGACGTATCCTGTTGGACCGATGCTTTTCAACCCAAAGTACGTATTTTTTCAACGCTCGGACAACCTAACTGGATGGCGGCATATCTCTCGATTTTGCTACCACTCACATTATCCCTTAGTATTCTAAACCTAGAATCATTCTTTAAACATAAAGAGAAGAATTATGAATTACGAATTACGAATTATGAGAAAAATAAGAAAATTATTTTAGCTTCTTTATTCATGATTCTTGCTTCTTTATTCTACGTGGATATTCTTTACACAAAATCACAATCAGGATTCTTGGGTACTCTGGCCGCATTGGGTATCTTTTCTCTTCTCTATTTGTTCGTGGGATATATTCGGGAAAGCATGAAGACAAAACTAAAAATTTTGGCTAGTATCGTGGCGATCTATGCGGTCCTCACCTTTGTTATCGGTCATCCGATTCCGCAACTTGATCGCTTCACAC
>JAGOUP010000088.1 GCA_018061205.1 Candidatus Levyibacteriota bacterium
ATATAGTCCCGTTAGTGTGGATTCTAGCATTGAGCGCTGGAATTAGCGCGTATTATTGGTTGCCGGCAACAGTGGAGCTTTCATGGATCAAAGCAGGCCAACAAGCAATTGTTGAGTATAAAGATCATTTCCCGACCTTGAAACAACTAATAATTCCTTCTTGGGGATATGGATATTCTGAAGCTGGCGCAAACGATGGCATATCATTTCAAATTGGAATTGCACAGTGGTTAGTATTTCTATCTTCACTCTTAATTACTTTTTTTGTAATTTTAAGAAAAAATACCTTTATTGAAGACTTGCTGAATAAAAAATTATTGTTTGTTGGAATACTCAGTTTTGGTATATATCTCATATTGTTACTGCGTATCTCAACTGTTATTTGGGAAGTAACCCCACTAATGAAAAGTATCCAGCATCCGTGGCGCTTATTGGCTGGTGTCGGGGCTTCAGCCTCACTGTTACTGACTGTACTCGCTCACACAAAATGGGGAAAGATTTTAGCGTTGCTGTTCGTGATACTGGCAATATTCAACACTCGTAACTATCAACGACCCATGACATTTGAGTATCTCTCTGATGGGGAGATCATAAAAAAGATCGAAAATGCAGAATCAGGTGATGTCAGCTGGGAATTTTTACCGATATGGGCAGAACAACCCACACGCTATTCAGAAAATTTTGTGTTGCACTGGAAGGGACTCATAGTTTCACCATTTATTGATGGAATGGGTGCGCAGTTAATCAATGAAACAGAAGAAGAATTAATTTTAAATAAAATATATTATCCATCATGGATTCTAACTGATGGAGAGCAGCGCGTGACTACTTATCCTTCAAATACGGGTATGCTCGCAGCTACTTTACCTGCGGGTCAGCATACACTCAATTTACAGCTTGGTGAAACCAGTGCCGCTAGAGCTGGAAATGTTATTTCAATTGTATTTGTAGGTGTTTTACTACTATTTCTGAGCAGTAAGTTTAAACTGCCTCATTTAATACAAGAATAATTCTGCAATTTCTGGATTCACAATTGTTGATTCAAAGCGTAAACAGTGGTTTACTCGATCAAGTATAAATGTATTTTTTTGTTCAGAAATCCAGCTTTCTTTTTGCTGAAAATTTTTTTCAGTGCACGGTTGTTTTACCACACTTAAAGTACCAATAAGTTGCGCATTTTTTTTCAATAGATAGTGATCAGAATAAGCCGTATCTAATGTAAATGATTTTCCATATGCAAGTATGTAGCTGTGTGTTGTTAGATAATTTTTGTCTTCAATCCTTGGATCAATCCAAACGCCGACATTACCGTAGTGATTCATGCCTTCGAAAGAATATTCATTCGGATATGTAATATGAATATGCTCACCATCATTTGTAAGTGGTATATTTTTGAGAATATATCTGACACCAAAATCTTGGCCGGGAGCAATATCATAAGTTATTGATTTAATCTTTTGATTCCTGAGCTGAGTATGAATTCGAGATAAAACATCAATAGTGAGATTTTCACTGAAAGGCGATGCGCGCAGTGTAGTAAAGATAGAAATTGCACTGATTGAAACAAGAATGAGCATTGTGGGAATTGTATTCATTTTTGAAAGGAACGTTGCTGCGCTGCTCACGATGGGAGGAATCAATAACAAAAAATAATATTCAGGTTGTTCTCCTTTGTAAAATGAGTAACACATGATGACCACAACTATCCAAATAATTGATGGCAACAAATTTTTGTTTTTTCGTGCAGAATAGATAAGAAAAATTAAATACAGTAATCCAAATACTGTGTATACAAAGTGCTGACGGATTGAAAAAAAGAACATTCCAATGAATTGAAAAATTGAGTTGAGTGTGTGTAAAAATTGATTGCTTGTAGAAATGCTTGATATATTTTCTGCATTCCCGCTGAGCAACTGTAAAAAACCGTTGAGATTTAAAAAATTATTACGAATATCAAAAACAATTGTGGGCAATACACTGAGTAACAGTCCAAGCACAATAGGCAGGTAGAGGCGCCACGATTTCTGTAAAACTATAATTGTAATTAGCGCAGAACCTACCATCAAGAAACCTGAAAAATGTGCTTGATATGACAAAAATGCACCAACAAATAGTGAAATAAAATCTATTTTTGCTGTTTTCTTGCTCAGTAAAGGGAAGAACAATAAAGAAGCGGCCAAGATACTTAAACTTGGATTCCAGACTGTCCGATCTAAATGAACGATGAGCGGAGATACAGACCACAATAATAATCCAATCAATGCGATGGGCGTACCAAGATATTTCTGCATCAGTCCGTATGCAATGGATCCCGTTATCAAAGAAATGGTGAGAGAAATAAATACAAGGCTTTTCAGTTCGCCAAATACAGCTATAAATGGGAGACTCAAATAATAAATAAGTGGACCGGTAAACATACTGGCTGGTCCGGTTCGCGGGCCAATGAGAGTGAAATCACCCATCAAAATAGCGTGCACGTTCTCAAATATTTGAACTTGATCGAAACCGATGACAATTTTTTGAAAATGCAGACCTCTCAAAAACAATGCCACAGCAAGAAGAGCTACTACGAGTACGTATTTTTTTTTCATTCAGTTATTCACCACTTAAATATTTTTTGTAAAAAGCAATAGTTTTTTGCATAGCCACACTAAAGTTTGTTCCAGAAATATTATGGCCACCTGAACTATAAATATATGATTCATGTGGCACTTCAGTTGTCTGCAACAGTGCAGCTAAATCTTTACTATAGTTACTTGAAACTGTGGTGTCATCTTCAGCATGATGCAGCTGCACACCACCTTTGAGGTCACGTACATAATTGGTGGCTGCCACTTCTCTCCAAAACAGTGAATCAGGCCTAAACATGCCATATTCAGAAAAAAGACGTTGCCGCTCAGACTGCGGTTGCGTACTGGGATTGGGTTTACTATATGAGTTGTCATTGAGGCCATATTTTTGTAAATCATCATAGGAAAATCCGGCACCTGCCCATATCACTGCTGCTGGAATAGTAGGCTGCACCGCCAGGCTTCTCAGCACAATATTTCCAGCCATACTGTGACCCCACAATCCAATGGAATCTTTGTCTACGAATCCGCTTGTTTGTAATGCTGCAATGGCATTCAGAGTGTCTATGACATACCCAGAAGAATAATATGAACCAGTGGCAATACCTTCAGAACTTCCGTGTCCACGCAAGTCAATTTTAAACACAACAAATCCATTTCGTGCCAAAGAATTCACA
>JAGOUP010000008.1 GCA_018061205.1 Candidatus Levyibacteriota bacterium
ACCCATAACCCATAACCCATAACCCATAACCCATAACCATGAACTAACTAATTGCTCCATATCTTGCAAATCTCCAAACCTGTGCTATACTCCAAACAGCCAACTGATTGTCAATGTATGGATGATACAGCCTACCAAACACCCTTTATTGAAGGACGTCGAAGACGTTCCTCGAAAAAACGAATGATTGTGAGTATCATTGTGGTATTTGTACTTATTTTAGTAGGTATTGGTGGCATACAATTTTTTGCTAATTCTTCAAATAGTACGCCTTCTGTGACGCCAACACCCATGCCAACAACAGTTGCATTTCCGACAGATACGCCAACACCAACTGCTTCTCCAACTGCTGGATTGACACCCTCTCCTACGCCAAAACAGTCCTCAATTGATACAAAAACAAAACTTGATAGAAAAAATCTTCGTGTGATGGTAGAAAACGGCAGTGGTGTTGTCGGGGCTGCAAATAAAACAGCGAGTCTTTTAAAAACAGTAGGGTATGTTGTGACCGGCACACAAAATGCAGATGCGTTTACCTATGAGGATGTTACTATTTCTGTCAAAGCAGACAAAGCAGCATACCTACCCATATTGAAACAAGATTTGGAATCTGAATATACAGTAGGTAGCACGAACACAACCCTCGGTGCTTCTTCCTCAGCCGATGCAGTTGTGATTGTAGGAAAGTAAGTGTTTGCCTTGTCATTCTGAATACCCGAAGGGCATCTTCGACTTTTTTCAGAATCTCAATCTGATAAACTGGTAATGAGAAATTGTTATTTAGAATTTCCTGAAAGGATGTTATGGCACAAACACATTATGGGGGTCTTATTTGGACCAATCACGTTTTAGAGCGACTCTTGCAAAGAGGCATATCCCAGGCAAATGCACTGACTGCGTTTCGAAACCCTGATACAACAACTCCTGGTAAAAATCCTGGATCTATCGAAGTAGTGAAATACTTTGGAACCTCTCGAGTCACACTCATCGGAAAAGAAAATGAAAAAAGAGAATGGATCATTATTTCAGCGTGGGTGGATCCACCACTTCCTGGTTCTCCTGATGATCGCAAACAACGCTCATACCAACAATATAAAAACGCGAGTGGGTGGAGAAAAATTTTGTTAGCAATAAAAAGACAAATAGGGTTTTAGTATATTCATGTCATCTCGTAGACCGTTAGGTTTAGGGCTGAATTCATTTCAGGATCTAATAATTCTTCTTTTAAGGTATTATTGTCCCTTCTACGACTTCTATTTCCATATGCTCATGAAGGAGGCGCAAATTTTTACTATTTGCCTTATAAAAAATATCTGATACGTCTCCCAAAATAGGTATGAGACCGATGAGAAAATCAGTGATAATATTTCGTATCATCGTTTCTTTTTTGTTTTGTGGAAGCCCAAGCATATGCGCAATAAAAAAGATGTAGACAGAAAGCCCTAGAGATAAAAAATCACCAAAAAAAGGGATAATACCGAGTATTGGATCCAGTCCAAAACGCACCTTTCCTATCTTGAACTGCTCATCCAAAAGATGTGTTAAAAACGTCGCAATTTGTAAATGAAAATTCATAATCTACTCTCGTTGTCATCCTGAACTTGTTTCAGGATCTCTAATCCCTAATTTTCCTGTATTATATGTCTATGAAAACACTTCATGTCACAGAAGCTAAGACTTTCTGGCAGTCTGTTCGTGGCCTCATCGGTTATAAACACCCCAAGGAATTATTGCTCAAAACCCGCTGGGGTATCCATACCTTTGGGGTTTTCTTTCCTATTGATATCCTTATTATAAATGATCAATACAGAGTAATGCGATTAAAAAAATCTCTTCACCCCAACAGAATCTTTTTCTGGCCACCAAAGTGGGCAATTGTGGTAGAGTTACCAACAGGTACAATTGCCCAAAAAAATATCCGCATCGGTGACCAACTCAAGATTATTTTGTCATCCTGAATTTATTTCAGGATCTAGTAAGTTTAGTTCGCTCTTTTTTTACTCACTTTTTTTGTCTTGCGTATGCTTTTTGCAGGTTTTGCTTCCTCAATTAGACCTGTTGTATCTTCAGACATTGTTTGGATTTCTTCGAGTGCGCGCCCAACATATCTTTTCAAATCTTCCACTTTTTGCAAAATCATTTTTCGTCGATCTTTATCAGAAAGTGCGATACCTGCAGCAGCACCGACCATGCCGCCAACAACAGCACCAACTGCTCCTGCAGTTGTATTATTCATACCCATTTTTTTCTGTGTATCATATGGTTTATTCATCTAGTCATCCTCCTTTCTATTTGTCTTATGTGTCCTATTAGTCTTATTCATTTTAAACAACAATTGTAAGCAATCATCAATAGCGATGTAAGAATGGCGTAATAAACAATAAAGAGAAAATATGATATGATAATTGGCAATGACGCATGATGTGGTAACCATAGGGAATGGCCTTATTGATGCATTTATGGCACTGGACCAAACCAGTCCGTATGTGCGAGTCGATACAGACAATCATGAATTATGTTTCAAATACGGACACAAAATTCATGTGCAACAGTGTGACTTTTTATTAGGAGGCAATGCCTGCAATGTTGGTGTCGGTTTATCCCGCTTGGGACTCTCAACAGGATTTGTCGCCGAAATTGGTGATGATGATTTTGCACAAAAAATCCTCCATTTATTGCAAAAAGAATCACTTGATTTGTCTTTTTTACAGCAAACAAAAAACTCTTCTTCTTCTTTTGCTGTTGGTATAAATGTTGGGGGAGATAGAACCCTTTTTATAGACCATGTGCATCGAAAACATGTATTTGATTTAGCAGCACTTGATACAAAATGGGTATATTTGACGAGTCTTGGAGAAGACTGGAAGCATGTGTATACAGAAATAGCAACGCTTTCTGCAACGAAAAAATTTCGACTCGCGTTTAGTCCTGGTACACATCAGCTTGATGAACCGTATGCAGAGGTTGAGCAAGCATTGAAAGAAGCTGAAATGCTTTTTGTGAACAAAGAAGAAGCTATGCTTTTAGCAAAATATTTTTTACAAAAAGAAGTTTCTGACATTCCAGAACTTTTAAAACGTTTGCATGAAGTTGGTATAGGAATTGTTTCTATTACTGATGGTGCTGTTGGATCTTTTGTTATTGATGCAAAAGGAACAATCTATCAGCTTGGGCGTCTAGAGGCACTAGTAGTTGAAAAAACAGGGGCAGGAGATGCCTATGCAACAGGATTTTTATCCGCTATTATAGAAGGAAAAGAAGTGACTGAGGCGATGCGATTTGGTGCATGTAATGCAGCATCAGTTATTGGACAAATAGGAGCAGAAAAAGGGTTATTAACAAAAGAAGCGATGAATGACATGCTCGCGAAAAATCCAGAATACGTCCCAACAGTACTATGAATACGTTAGGTTATATAAAACCATTATACATTCTTCCTTTTGACCATAAAACCTCGCTTATCAAAAAATTGTTTGGGTATGATTATGCGACGTTGACTGAGCAACAGAGAGCAGATGTCGAAAAATCTCGCATGATGACATATGAAGGAGCGCAAAAAGCAGTAGCTATGGGTGTGCCAAAAGAAGAAGCGAGCATTTTAACTGATGAAGAATTTGGTGATGTTGTGTTACAAAAAGCCAAGGAAGCAGGTTTTGTGACGATCTTAACAACAGAAAAAAGTGGCCAAGAGGAATTTACCTTTGAATATGGTGATGATTGGCAATCCCACATAGAAAAATATCAACCGACGTTTGTTAAAGCATTGATTCGGTATAACCCCGAAGCAGATAAAGCTCGCAATGAAAAACAGTTAGCGCAACTAAAAGTGTTTGCAGATTATGCACATGAACATGTTTATAAAGTATTGTTTGAACCATTGATTCCGGCGACCGCTGAGCAATTACAAAAAGTTGCTGGAGATAAAATCAGGTATGACACAGAGCTTCGCCCAGATTTGACTGTACAAATGATCAAAGAATTCCAAGATGCAGGAGTTGAAACAGATATTTGGAAAATAGAAGGATTTACTGAAAGCAGTGCATATGAAAAAGTCGTTGCACAAGCAAGGAGTGGAGAAAGGAATGATGTGGGGATAGTGATCCTGGGGAGAGGTGGCAGTATGGCTGATGTGGATAAGTGGATAACTGCGGGTGCAGTCGTTCCTGGTGTTACTGGATTTGCTGTTGGCCGAACAGTATTTTATGATCCTTTAGAAAAATTCCACAAAGGAGAAATAACAGAAGAAGCCACCATCCAACAAATAGCAGACAATTTTTATCACTTTTACCAGCTATTTGTAGAAAATTCCCATATGTCATCCTGAGTGAAACGAAGGATCTAGATTCTTCAGCAAGCTTCAGAATGACAAACAGTTATGAAAATATATCTTGGTACCGATCATGCAGGATTAGCATTAAAAGACAAAGTAAAAGAAGTGCTTTTAGAAAAAGGCTATGCTGTTGAGGATTGTGGGGCGCATACGTTTGATAAAAACGATGACTACCCAGATTTTATAGGTAAAGCAGCGCAGGCAGTCTCAAAAGATGCTGGATCTATGGGTATTGTGTTTGGCGGTTCAGGACAAGGAGAAGCCATTGTTGCCAACAAGTATCCTGGTGTTCGTTGTTCACTCTTTTATACACCAGTTGTTCCGCCAGTTGCTACTGATATATCAGGAAAGGTTAGTGAAGATCCCTTTGAAATGCTCCGTTTGACTCGTGAACACAATAATGCCAACATGTTATCTCTCGGTGCCCGTTTTTTAACGCCTGACGATGCCATAAAAGCAGTCTTGACCTTCCTAGAATCACCATTCTCAAATGATGAACGTCATGTGAGGAGAATTGAAAAAGTGAAGAAGATAGAAGGCCAAGGCTAATTTTCAATTTGAAATTAGAAATTTGAAATGAATGTTTAAAGTATTTAAATTTAAAACATTTAGATTTCATTAAAAATTTCAAATTGAAAATTTAAAATTTTATTGTATGGAAATAATACCAGGCATACTCGAAAAAGAATGGGAAGAAATTGAGAAAAAGATAGAGATATCCAGGGCTTTTGCACAGGTTATCCACATAGATATCCTCGATGGAAAATTTGCTGATAACCATACGTTTTTAGATCCTGCCCCCTTTAAAAAATATTCTTCAGAGATACTCTTCGAAGTACATATGATGGTTGAAAACCCTATCCAGTATTTACAGCCATTTGCCGATGCAGGATTCAAGCGATTTTTAGGGCATGTCGAGCAGATGAAAGATGTTCCAGAGTTTGTTGCAAAAGCACAACTGTATGGAGAAGTAGGACTGGCCATAGATGGACCAACCCCATTGGAAAAAATGCATGTATCGTATGAGGATTTAGATAGTTTGTTGGTGATGACGATAAAAGCAGGATTTTCAGGACAGAGCTTTGACCCTGCTCATTTAGAGAAAGTCAAAAAAGCGAGACAAGCAAGTTTACGAGGGGATCAATTGAGGGAGTTCCCGATAGAAGTAGACGGTGGTATCAATGATCTGACCATTCTAGAAGCCAAAAAAGCAGGAGCAACACGTTTCATAACCACCAGCTTCTTATTCGGAGCAGAAGACCCCAAAAAACAATACGAAACCCTCCAAAACCTCATAAAAGAGTAAAATTTCCTAATTGAAACGAAGCGCTAGTGTGTTTCTTGTTTCTTCTCGTCTTTCTTGCGTGGGATAAATGCACAGTTCACGGTGTTTTCTGTGCCACGGATGAAGTATTCCATCCTACCAAGACATGATTTTTGGATGACGTTTTCTGGTATGGGATAGGTTTCATTTGCTTTGTCTTGGAGAATGGTGGTCATGATTTTATTCCAAATAGGGGCAGCTCCGGTGACACCGGAAGCCAAGCTTTGACTCATCGGACTATTATCATTATTTCCTACCCAGACAGCGACAACGTATGATGGGGTATAGCCGATTGTCCAGTTATCTTTTTTCCAATCAGTTGTTCCTGTTTTCACTGATACTGTTTTGCCGGGAATATTGAGAACTGAATTAGGCCCAAATGCTTGAGAGCGGGCACTGTTATCAGCCAAAATGTGAGAGACAATATATGCGACACCTGCATCCAGTACTCGTTGGCCAGTAGGAGCTTTTTCTTTTTCAAACAACATAGTGCCTTTCCCATCTGTTATTTTGAGAATTGGATCGATATCTATACGTACTCCTTGATTTGCTTCCACTGCGTAGAGGCTTGCCATATCGATCATGGTTGCTTCTGCAGCACCAAGAGTGATGGACAATCCATATTCACTTGGGTCTTTCCAGTTTTTCATACCCATTTTTCGTCCCAAATCGATCATGGTTGGGACACCAACTTGGTTGAGCATTTTGACTGCTGGGATATTGTATGAGTTAGCGAGTGCGAGCCGCAAAGGCACACTGCCATGGAATTTCCCATCATAATTGACAGGGGTGTATGCTGGTCCTCCGCCAGTACCAAAGGTTGTTGGATTATCATTGATGATGGTTGCAGCGGTAACTCCCATGGAGAGTGCAGCGGTGTAGGTCAGGGTTTTAATAGAAGATCCAGGTTGTCTGAGTGCTGTTGTGAGATTATTTGCACCACCATTTGGATCATCATAATCACGACTTCCGACCATCGCCAAAATATCGCCATTTTTTGGATTCACTACGAGTGCTGCACCATTGGTGAGGTTGAGATAGCCATCGGCATTTACTTCATTGGTAACGATATTTTGCGCTTTTTCTTGAAGAGAAAGATCAATACTTGTTATGACATTGAGTCCGCCGCGTTCTACAGCAGGAAGTCCATATTTTTTGATCAAATATTCTTTGACATACATCACAAAATGTGGTGCGTGAATTGGGGTTTGGGGCTTGTTAAAGACGAGCTCTTGTTCATACGCTTCTTTTGCTTGTTTTGCAGTGATGTATTTTTGGAGGACCATGCGATGTAACACTTCTTTTTGTCGTTTTTTCCAAGCCAAAGGATTTGGTCCGTAGGGAGAATAGGTTGTTGGTGCTTGTGGGATTCCTGCTAGAAATGCACTTTGTGCCAAATCTAAATCTTTGACATGTTTGTCGAAATACACTTCAGCTGCTGCTTCAGCACCCCATGCAGTACCGCCGTAGGGAATTTGATTAAAGTACATTTCAAGAATTTGATTTTTTGTATAAATACGTTCTGCCCAAAATGCCAAAATAGCTTCTTTTACCTTTCGAGAGAGTGATGTTTCAGGAGTTAAAAGTGATGATTTGATCAGCTGTTGTGTGAGTGTTGAACCACCTTGTAAGTCTTTGCCTGAAGCATTGCCGACTGCTGAGCGGATGATAGCAGAAATATCAAATCCGGGATGTTTATAAAAGTCTTTGTCTTCTGTTGCGATGGTTGCTTGCTTGAGATAATCAGGGATATTATCCAAACTTACAAGTGTTCTATTTTGACTGGCATAGATTTGATACAGAAGTGTCCCATTTCTGTCATAGAGTTTGGTAGTTTGAGGAATCTCTCCCAGAGAAAGTGCTTTAGGATTTGGTAAATCTTGAATATAGATAAAGGAAAGGAGCGGGAAAAAAAGAAACAGGAGCGAGAAAACAGCCCCTGCGAGGAAATATTTAAATTTAACGATAAATGAAAGATGCGCAAAAGGGATAGTGGATCTGAGTGCTTTTTTGGAGACAACATGCGGTTTGGTTTTTGGTACTCTTTTGGGGAGTGATATTTTTGGAAAAGATAGGTGTATCTTCTGTAAAAAGACAAAGGGCATTGCGAGTAATAGAAACAATCGAGTAAAAAGTGATGGTCCTCTGTTTTCAGCCACAGTCTTTTGTTTTTTGCCTTTTAATAGTACCTGTTCTTTTTTTGCCCAGAAGGTGAACAATTTTGCACGAATGAGTTTTATTGGATGAAAAATTGAGAGTTTTGCAGAGGGTTTCTTGCGTGAAAGTTTTAGTATGAGTGCATGTTTTATCTTGTTCACTGCAGCAGGAAGTGCGGAAATGTTTGTTCTCAGTTTTTTTAGTGGCCAGAAGAGAAGAGAGCTTACATAAATAACGCCATCACCGATAGCAATAAGACCCTTTACCAAAAGTAACAAGGCAAAAATAACAACACGCATATAATCCTGTAAGATACTAGGCAGTAATAGGGATACAGAGATTATACTATAGGTATATCAAAATGAAAAGAGGGAAAAAAACTACGGAGTAGGTGATGGTTCTGGGTGTGGGCAGGTAACACAGTACCTGGCTCCTGTTGGATCAGTGACTATTGATTCTTCTCTTTCTTCTACATTGTCAGTTTGGCCTGGTTTTGCGAGATCATTGGTACCTTTGTCTATAAAGACTTTTTGTTTTCCACCCTCAAATTTTTTTGGTTCCATGCCTTTGATAAAATACTCAAATCGTGTGGGGCAGCCGCTGGAACCTGGCAGAAGTCCTGAAGTAGAGCAGACTGTTTTGCCTACGACATCAGCAGGTTTTGGCGGCCATTGAGCCGGCTTTTCGTTGAGCACGTGCAGCATGAGATCATGCCAAATAGGTGCTGCTCCAGTCACGCCTGAGACTACGCCTCGCATAACTGAATTATCGTTGTTACCCACCCAGGTTGCGATGAGTCTGGTTGGTGTATAGCCAATTGTCCAGTTATCTCGATAGTCGTTGGTCGTTCCTGTTTTAACAGCCACAGGTTGCTTATTAATATTCAGTTCAGAATTTGCGCCAAATCCCATCAGACGTGCATTATTATCCATGAGGATATGGGAAATAATATAGGCTACTCCACTGGGGAGAACTTTTATGCCAAAAATGGGGCTTGATGGGGGAGTATATTCTTCAATAATTTTTCCCTGCCCATTAGTAATTTTGAGAATTGGGTGTAAATCAATGCGATATCCGCCATTGGCAAAAACCCCAAATGCGGTTGCCATTTCCAGCATCGTTACTTCTCCTCCACCCAAGGACAAAGAGAGACCATATTTCTCAGGATCTTTATAACTCGTAATTCCCATAGCTGAGGCTGTTGCGATCATCGCTTCAACACCATTAGCTTTGAGCATTTTGACGGCTGGGATATTGAGAGAGCTACCAAGTGCTTGGCGCATCTGGACAACGCCATGGAATTTTCCATCATAATTTTTGGGACAATATTGTGGTTGTCCTCCGCCTCCTGGGTAACAAATAGCTGTATCAACAAAAGGAGTTGCAGCAGTGTATCCTTTGATGAGACCTACTGCATAGTTAATAGGTTTTATTGAGGATCCTGGTTGGCGGGATTGGGTCGTGATATTGACGTTTCCATCTGCTGTGACATCAAAATAATCTTTACTACCAACCATGGCCAAAATCTCTCCTGTTGCAGGGTTTGTGATGAGTGCTGCTCCATTTCCCACATGCTGATTTTGCAGTTTTTCTATTTCAGCGGCCACAGTAGCTTGTGCATATTCTTGTAAAGGGAGATCGAGACTGGTGATAACCTTTAATCCTCCTTCTTCCACCATACGTTCACCATATTTATTGCTGAGTAATTCTTTAATATAGAGCACAAAATGTGGTGCTTTTATATCATTAGAGACTTTTGTGTAGACAAGTTTTTTCTTGACTGCTGTTTCCCGTTCCTGTTTTGTTATGTATCCTTGTGCTTCCATACGCCTGAGTACTTCTTCTTGTCTTTTTTTGGCCAGCTCCGGATGGGCACCAAAAGGAGAGAGTGTAGTTGGTGCTTCAGGGAGTCCTGCGATGAGTGCGCTTTCAGCCAAATCCAAATCTTTTGCTGCCTTTCCGAAATATGTCATACTTGCTGATTCCACTCCCCAGGCAGTACCGCCGTATGGTGATTGATTGAGATACATCTCCAAAATTTTGTTTTTTGAATAGAGTGCTTCCGTTGCATATGCGAGGACAATTTCTTTTAATTTTCGAGGAATGGTTTGCTCAGGAGAGAGGAGTGTATTTTTTACCAATTGTTGCGTGAGGGTTGAGCCACCTTGGATTTGCTTATGAAATACTGTTGACACAAATGCTCTTGCAATACCTCGCAAATCTATGGCGCCATGCTTATAAAAATCCTTATCCTCAATGGCAATCGTTGCTTCCTGCAAATTTTTAGGAATGGTTGAAAGAGAAATAAAGGTTTGGTTTTTCTTTGCGTAGATAGTATAGAGGAGGGTATTATTTCTATCAAAAATTTGTGTTGATTGGGGGAGGCTATTGCTGGCTAGCTTTGTTGGAGAAGGAAGGTCTCGGAGGAGAAACCAATAAAAACACCCCAAAAAGATCACCACACCAACAATCACAGTAATGACTGCTGCAGTAAAACGAGCAGATTTGGTTTTGAACCTCTTCATTGCCTTTATCATAGCACCAGGCTCGCGTTATGACAACTTTTGTCATATACTATTGTTTACTATGTCTCCATTCCAAATGCAAAACTATTTACAGATTTTTGTTATCCCATATCTTCAGTTTAATTGGGTCGATTTGATTATCATTGTCGTCTTTTTTTTCTATGCATTGGAGGGGTTTGCTGTTGGGTTCGTTATCGCATCCGTTGATCTCTTGAGTTTTATTTTGTCCTTTGCCTTAGGACTGAGATTATATAGTGTTTTGGGAAATCTGCTTATTGGTTATTTTAATATGCCTCATGGGTTTGCAAATGCGATTGGTTTTTTTATTGTAGCAATTTTAGGTGAAATTCTGTTCAGTTTTGTGCTCCGCACGATCCTTCGACGTATGATGACCCATATGCCGGTCCAAAAATTATCCGATCCAAATACCGGGTATGCATACGTACAAACAGCAAATAAAGTATTCGGATTTTTACCAGGAATTGCGTCAGGTATGATTTTATTATCATTTCTCTTAACCATGATTGTGGCACTGCCGTTTTCTCCTTTTTTGAAACAGTCAGTATCAAATTCCAGGCTCGGTAGTGGATTGGTTGCAAATGCATTGGGGTTTGAAAAAGACTTGAATACCGTATTTGGGGGAGCGGTCAATGATACCTTGAATTTCTTGACCGTCAAGCCTGAAAGCAATGAAACTGTTGATTTACATTTTAAAACAACAGATGTTACCGTTGATGCAGCATCAGAGCAGAAAATGTTAACGCTTCTCAATAATGAACGAGCAAAAAAAGAGTTACCACCGCTTGAGATGGAAGGATCGTTGCGTAGTTTAGCCAGAAGTTACTCAAGAGATATGTTTGCCAGAGGATACTTTTCTCATTATACTCCAGAAGGAACATCTCCATTTGATCGTATGAGCAATGCAGGTATATCGTACACATCAGCAGGAGAGAATCTAGCATTAGCTCCTGATGTCGATTTGGCAATGCAAGGTCTCATGAAAAGTCCAGGACATAGAGCCAATATTTTATCGCCAAATTATGCTAAAGTAGGAATTGGCGTAATGGACGGTGGTATCTACGGAAAAATGTTCACACAGGAGTTTTCGAACTAGCGCCGAAGGCGTTGTCATCCTGAACTTGTTTCAGGATCTAGTTGAAAGTCACACAATGAGATGCTGAAATAAATTCAGCATGACAAGGAGAAAACAGTATGCAATTAAAAAAGCTACAAGATATAGATGTCTCGAGTAAAAAGGTGTTATTAAGGTTGGATCTTGATGTTCCTCTTTCAGACGCTGGTGAGATTTCTGACATCACTCGACTTAAAGCAGGAGAAGAAACTCTCAACTATCTCTTAGAACATGGTGCAACAGTTATTATCTGTGGGCACTTAGGAAGACCAAAAGGACAGGTGAACAAAGAAGAGAGTCTTGCTCCAGTGGCAAAATGGTATAAAACAGAATTACGAATTACGAATTACGAATTAGGAATGGAAGAAACGAAGTTGGATGCATTTGATGTATGGAAATTATCTGACAAGCTTTTCCTTTTAGAAAACTTGCGGTTTTATCCAGGCGAGGAAGCCAATGATGAAGCCTTTGCAAAACAATTAGCAGCATTGGCTGATATCTATGTTGATGATGCCTTTGCTGTTTCACATCGGAGTGCTGCCTCAAATGTGGGTGTCACCAAATTTCTCCCATCCGTTGCAGGATTACAAATGCAAAAAGAAGTAGCAGGATTAGGA
>JAGOUP010000009.1 GCA_018061205.1 Candidatus Levyibacteriota bacterium
CCATGAGCGTAAGTAATGAGTTTTCCTTTATAAAATTCAATTGGTTGAATCCAGTGCGGATGATTACCAATAACCAAATCAGCTCCTGCATCAATAGATACATGACCAAGTCGTTTTTGATCATCATCAGGTTGATCTCTATACTCGACTCCCCAGTGATAGGTAACAACGACAATATCCGCACGCTTTTTTGCCTCTGCTATTTCTTTTTTTATGATTGTATCATTGGCATTGGTAATACCGGGTTGTGGTTTTGTGATATCGTTATATCCTAAAAATGCAAATCTCATACCACGGATATCTTTATAGACTGGACCATTGATACCTGTAACGGCAATAGTAGCGTTTTCTAAAAGTGTTTTTGTTTCTGCCACTCCGTCTATACCATGATTTCCTACATGATTATTTGCAATATTAGCAATAGTAACTCCTATAGCTTCTAGCCCTGCAATATTTTTTGCATCGCCACAAAAAACCATACCATCAACAGTTATCGGACATTCTTTGATGAGTGGTGTTTCCAAATTCACAAAGGTAATATCTGTTTTTTTGCTTTTTAAAATTGGAATCACCTTTTCATAGGGCCATAGCGGATTATTAAATTTCATTACGTGATAGTTAACAGAACGAGCTGGAATAATATCTCCTGTCGCGGTAATAACACGAATTTTTTCAGCAGAAAGAGTTGCGATCCATGTATGGTCATTTGAAAAAATAGCATCCAATGTCAGAGAAGGGAAAGAAGTCTCGGGTGTTTTAGAGATATATTGCTTATATGGTGTATTTTTTATGGAATGTTTTGTCGTGAGGAAAACTATTGTTCCTCCAGCTGAAATTAAGAAGCCGAGAGCAATAATCGCGATTATTTTATTTGACATACTACAATTATACAGTACTGCTAGATTAGCTATTGTTTTATGTGCTATAGTCAAAATATGGCATCACAACGTGCACATTATAATCATCTCCGAGATAGATGGACTCAGCAGCATGCGACACTCCATGGAAGACTATGGGAAAAGCACAAAGAGGCATTGGAATGGTTACAGAAAAAATCACAACATGCAGCTGTAGGTTCACTAGGGGCATTTATGCTTTTCGCACTTCCCGGAAAACAGGAATTCACGATGCCAAAAATGCTATCACAAAATGTCAGTCAGGAAGTTGGAAATAGTGTCGACAAAAAGGTATTTGTTATTAATGATTTATCAAAAATACTGCCCGATACTGTTGAGCCATTAAACGAATCTCAAGAAAAACAAATAGCCAATGTGATGGCGAGGTATTATGGGGTAAATGCAACAGCAGAATTGGATGGGAAACGATTGAATAGAAGTTATGGCTATATAGGTGCTGAGCAACATTTGATGCGTTTTGAGGGAGATACTATGGAGGGTCATTTTGATAATCAAGACGATGCGACAAAGTATTACTCCTCTGGTATGGCACCTGGTAGAGGGGCATGGGGGTATTTCGGAACTGATAATACAGCTACACAGCGAGAAAAATATTATATTGCAGTGCAATCATTTTTATCTCCTGGTTGGCAAGGTAACTCGAAAGAGATGTATCAGTTTTTTAAATATCGAAAAATGCTTGTGGTAAATCCGCAAAATGGTAAAGCGATGGTAGTTGTGATAGGAGATGCGGGACCTGCAGCATGGACAGGAAAGCATTTAGGGGGTAGTCCTGAAGTGATGAAGTATTTAGAACGAGTTGATGGAAGGCAAAAAGGACCTGTGCTCTATTTCTTTCTGGATGATCCGGATGATAAAATACCATTGGGGCCACTCCCTGTGAGTGAAACAGATGTATGAGTAAAAAACACTTTTATAGTCACATTGTAGAGACATCATCAATTAGTCTTTCTCTTGGAGATATGGAATTGACGCCTACTGAGAGAAAAGAATTGATAGAACTTGTCGAAATGAATATACATAAAACCATTTTGGATCTTGTCCTCTCTCATCTTTCCGAGGAGGATAAAAAACAATTTTTACTGCATCTTCATGAAGATCATCATGAAAGCATTTGGAATATATTGAATAAACGTATTGATAATATTGAAGAAAAAATTCAAGAAGTAGCAACAGAGTTAAAAAAGCAATTTGCGAAAGATATTGCAGAGGCAAAGAAAAAAAGATAACGTATATTCTGTTATAATCTCCTCATGAACAAACAGCAAGCATTAGATCAGATTGCGAAAGATATTGAAGTATGTGCTCTTTGTAAAAAAGAAAAAAATGGTATGGCTGTTCCTGGAGAGGGAAATCCTGATGCAGATATCATTTTTATTGGCGAAGCGCCAGGAAAAACAGAAGCAAAAACAGGAAGACCATTTGTTGGTCGTTCAGGACAATTATTGCGTTCACTGATTAGAGAAGTAGGTCTATTGGAAGAGGATGTTTTTATTACGAGTCCTGTAAAATATTTGCCGGATCGAGGAACACCGACGAGTGAAGATATCGCACATGGTCGGATACATCTCATGCAACAGTTTGCGGTTATTGACCCGAAAATAATAGTACTGATGGGGCGTGTTGCATCCGAGGGAGTACTTCAGCAAAAACTGGCGGTGATGAGTCAGCGTGGGACTATTATAGAAAAGGGTGGAAAAAAGTTTTTTTTGACTATTCACCCAGCTGCAGCTATCCGATTTCAAAAATTTAAAAAGCTGATTATTGAGGATTTTGAGAAACTCAAAGAACTATTAGCTTTGTCATCCTGAGTGCATACGAAGGATCTAATCTTAATTCGAGATTCTTCACTTTGTTCAGAATGACATGAGTATATGAAACATATTAGAGACCACTTTCAAAAAGTGGATGTGATACTTTTTGCTGCTTTAGAACAAACCGGTGGGTTAGAGGAAATTTCTTCAAGACACACTGATTATTTTGTAGCACTTTGTGATGAAATTGTTTCACAACAACTTTCCGGAAAAGTAGCAACGGTTATTTTTGAAAGATTTAGAAAATTATTTCCCAAAGGAAATATAACTGCAAAAGCAGTATTGAAACTTACGCATGAGCAGCTACGCGCAGTTGGTATGTCTAATGCCAAAGCAAAATACATAAAAGATTTGGCAGAAAAAGTAGTGAATCAAGAAATTTCTCTTGACGCATTGGTAATAATGGAAAATGAACAAGTTATTGAAGAACTAACAAAAATTAAAGGTATAGGAAGATGGACAGCTGAAATGTTTCTTATGTTCACATTGAAGAGGAAAGATATTTTCTCTCACGGAGATTTAGGTTTAAAAAATGCAATCAAAAAACTGTACCTATTAGAGAATCCGACAAAAGAACAAATAGAAATAATTACTATCAAATGGTCACCATATAGAACCTATGCATGTAGAATTTTGTGGAATAGTTTAGATAATGCTCCCAAACTATAAGCAATTATGTATAGTGATATAAAGATTTAGTGAGGTCGATTGTTTCTTCATTAAGGAAAAAAACGTGTTCTTGCTCCAAGAGTTTTCTTTTCACATTTACTCCTCCAAAACCATACCCTCTCAGTTTTCCTTGACTGTCAATAACTCGATGACAAGGGACTTTACCAGTATCTTTATTGCCTGCCATAGCAAAACCTACAACACGGGGAGTTGTTTTAACAATATTTGCTACTTGTTTGTAGGTCATTACTTTCCCTTCTGGAATGGTAGCGACGACAGTATAAATGTGTTCAAAAGTATTCATAAATGTCATGCTGAATTCATTTCAGCATCTCTTATGTTGATAGATTCTGAAACAAGTTCAGAATGACAAGGGATTATGTTTTCTTTTCATGATCTTTTATATATCTTTCTTCAATTTTTTTTAACTTATCATTTATTGCTCGTTCTACATCCACACCAGCAGTGGTTGCCAAGCTCATAGCTGTGATGATCACATCGGCAAACTCTTCATACATATTTCGTTTATCAAATTTGTCCAATTTTGATTTTCGCTGCATTTTCAAAATTGATAAAATATCGTTACACAATTCTCCCACTTCTTCATTCAATTTTACTGTTTTTGCCAAAATCTCTCGCTCAATTGGCGTTGACAGTTTATATCGAGCAGGGGTTTTTTGATTTAATTCTTTGATTTTATCCTGTAAGTTTTTTAAATTCATAGTCTAATAATAAATACCCAAAAAAGTATTGCGAGTATGATGCGATATATCCCAAAAGGAATAAAGGTATGTGATTTGATAAATTGTAGCAAAAATTTGATAGCCATAATAGCAGTAATAAATGATCCGATAAATCCTACCGTCATTAAAGACCATTCATATGGGGTAAATGCAAAACTACTTTTTGTCATATCGAGTATTGTTGCTGCAAGCATAGTTGGTACTGCCAAAAGAAAAGAGAACTCAACAGCTGCTTTTCGCTTCGTTCCCAGGTAGAGGGCGCCTATGATTGTTGCCGCAGATCGTGAAACACCTGGGATAACGGCGAGTGATTGGCAAACACCGATAAAAAAAGCATTTTTGTAAGAAATATGTTCAATAGTTGCAACATGATGCTCTTTTTCTTTATAAAGAAGTTCTAAAATAATGAGGAGAATTCCCCCGATAAAGAGTGCAATGATGGTTACATATTCATTTCCCAGTAAGAATTGTTTGATAAATTTGTACAGAATAAAGCCTATTATTGCTGTAGGAATAAATGCCGCAATTACTTTTTTCCAACCCTCGATATTGGTAAAAAATGTTTTCCAGTATAAGACGACGACTGCCAAAATTCCGCCAAGCTGAATAAATATTTCAAAACTTTTCACAAAATTTGTTTGGGGGATTTGTAAAAAATGTGATGCTAAAATTAAATGTCCTGTAGATGAAATAGGAAGAAATTCACTGACTCCTTCAACTACTGATAGAATAATTGCTTGTAAATAATCCACAGACACATTATAGCAAAATACGAGACTCAAAACATGATAAAATGATTATATGGATGGTTTTGAAGAGTCACAATGGAGTAAGAAAAAAATCGCAATAGGTGTTATTATCCTTGGATTAGTTTTATTTGTTGGATATCAAAATAGAGAACGAATTTTATCGTATAATAAACAGCCAATCAGGGCAGTAGCTGGAGTAGAGACTGTGGTAAAACAAGAGAGTAATAAAACAGTAGTACTACCAAGTTTTGATATACAAGAAAAAATTGAAACTATTACACAGCAGGTAAGCAATTTAGATGTATCAGAAGTAGCAGCATCTTCTCCACAAATACAAAAAGTATTAAAAGATATGGAATCGTTAAAAAATATACCCCAAGATCAGGCGAAAGATGCATGTTTGAATATTTGTCGTAGTCTATAATAGAGAGTATGGAAGAAGAAATAAAGAACAGAGCACAAAGACTTGTGGAAAAATTGGACGTTGAAGGCAAGCGCAGGCAGATGCGTGAGTTGGAAGTGGAAAGTGTCAAATCTGATTTTTGGCAGGATCATCAAACCGCAGGGAAAAAAATGAAGGAATTGTCGGATCTGCAAAAAGAAATAGAGGAGGCTGAATATTTATTAGAACTAGTAAAGGAGGGTGAGTTTATGGAAGCCGGAAAATTGATAGATAAAATGGAGAACTTGCTGTATCTGTCAGGACCATACGATTTAGGTCCTGCAATTGTATCTATTCATGCAGGACAGGGTGGTACGGAAGCAATGGATTGGACTGATATGTTATTTCGCATGTATACAAGATATTTTGAGCGGAAGGGCTGGTCCTATGAGGTTATTGAGCAGGTATATGGCGAGGAAGCAGGAATCAAAAGTGTTACGGTTGAAGTCTTGGGTAAATATGCCTACGGTTATTTAAAGGGAGAAGCAGGAACGCATCGATTGGTTCGGCTATCTCCTTTCAATTCTGACAATTTACGTCAAACCTCATTTGCACTTGTTGAAGTATTGCCTCAGATTGCTGAAAATGAAGCGATTGTTATCAGGGATGAAGATGTAGAGTTTGAAGCATATCGTAGTGGTGGGCATGGAGGGCAGAATGTCAATAAAGTATCTACAGCTGTACGAATAAAACACAAGCCAACAGGTATTGTGGTGACCTGTTCTCAGGAACGATATCAAGGACAAAATAGAGAAAATGCTATGAAACTTTTGCGAGCCAAGCTTTGGGTTATTCAGGAAGAAGAGAGAAAAAAAGAAGAGACAAAACTCAAAGGTGGTTATAAAACACCCGGCTGGGGAAATCAAATCAGATCCTATGTTTTACATCCCTATAAAATGGTGAAGGACCTACGGACACAATACGAAACATCCAACACAGATGCTGTTTTAGATGGAGATTTAGATAGTTTCATAGATGAAGAACTACGAATGCTTTGAGACATTGTCATCCTGAGCTTGATTCAGGATCCAGTCAAATAGATTCAGTGTCAAGTCGAAGATGCCCTTTGGGTACACGGAATGACAATATGGGAGGGTTGATAAAAGTTGCTAATTGTGGTTTACTTAGATGTAAGGAGACTTGCCTGCCGGAGTCTTGAACCTATGCTTCGAAGGCGTTGGGAGGTGAGAATAAGTGATGGATAATAATAAAGCCCCGTTACTACACAAGTTTGATAATGGTCGAAAATCATCTTCGTCAAAAGTATTTATGATGCTAGCTGTCGCTATTGTTTTGGGGGTAGTAACAGGATATTTTCTCAGCGGGACGAGTAGTGCAATCAATTCTTCAGGTGTTACAAAAACAGGTGAGATAACGTCTGTACAAAAAGGAGATATTATTGGCTCAGATGACACAAAAACATTTAGTGATACAGCAGAAGGGACATTAAAATCAGGAGGAATAGAAGGTGAGGGACAATTTCACTTGGTACGACCAGGCGGAGAGAGTCAATATGTCTATTTAGTTTCATCAATTGTTGATTTATCCAAATTCGAAAATCGTAAAATCAAAGTTTGGGGTTCCACGCAAACCGCACAGAAAGCTGGTTGGCTTATGGATGTTGGAAAAGTGGAGGTACTACAGTGATAAAGTTGGAAAATATCACAAAAACTTTCGGGACAGGTGTATCAGGACTTGAAGATATAACATTTGCAATTGAACGTGGTGAATTTGTTTCGCTTGTTGGTCCGACAGGTGCTGGTAAATCAACACTGTTTAGTCTTCTTATTCGGGAAACACTGCCTACTTCGGGATCAATTATTGTTGGTGATTATGATTTGGTAAAACTCCCTGGACACAAGATCCCTCATCTGCGAAAAAAAATTGGTATTGTTTTTCAAGATTTAAAATTGTTAGCTGATCGAACTATTTTTGAAAATATCGCACTTCCTTTGCAAGTAGCAGGCTTTAATCCTGCTGACATTCGAAAAAAAGTAGAAGATTTGATGGAGCAAGTACAAATAACCATGCATATAGATAAATTTCCTATCCAGCTTTCTGGTGGAGAATTACAAAGAGCTGCAATTGCTCGGGCTATGGTACTCTCCCCTGATATCTTATTGGCGGATGAGCCAACAGGAAACTTGGATCCGAAGACCAGTAAAGAAATAGTACATATTTTATCAGAGGTCAATAAAAATGGCACAACAGTTATTATGTCGACCCACAATGCTGAAATGGTAGATATGTTGCACAAACGAGTTATTGCATTGGACAAAGGGAAATTAGTTCGTGATGACAAGAAAGGAAAATATGGAATTTCTTAATACCACATGGAAGCATATCAGGCGATATCCCTATCAAGCGTTTGCAGCAATTTTTATCATGGTGCAAACATTTCTGGTTATTTCTTTTTTTACGTTTATTGTCGTTGGAGCAACTCGGATTATTTCCTATTTTGAATCGGTACCAAAAGTTACTGCGTTTTTTAAAGAAGAAGCAAAACAGGAAAATATTGATGCATTAACAGATCAAGTACAATCTAGTGGAAAAGTCGCTGATGTACACTTTGTCTCAAAAAAAGAAGCATTAAAGATTTATAGTAAACAAGTAAGTGATGATCCATTACTTATGGATCTCGTAACCGCTGAAATTTTGCCTCCTTCACTCGAAGTTTCTACAAAGAGAGTTGAAGATTTAGGTGCTATTGCATCTCTCATGAAGCAATCAACCTATGTTGACAAAGTTATTTTTCAAAAAGATATTATAGAAACACTCAGAGTATGGACCGATTCTGTCAGAAAGATTGGTATTGTATTGATTAGTATCTTGGCTCTTGATTCTATCTTTATCATGGTAATTATTATTGGCATCAAAATCTCTCAAAAGAAAAAAGAGATAGAAGTTACCAGACTCCTTGGTGCGACAAATTGGTATGTTCGTTGGCCCTTCATTTTTGAGGGTATGATATACGGAGTTGTTGGAGCATTTTTCGGATGGATTATTGCTGTTGGTGGACTTTTATATTCGACACCATTTTTAAATAGTACTGTGCTAAAAAATATTCCCTTATTACCTGCATCACCGATTTTTCTTTTAGAGTTGCTCCTTGTTGAACTGTTTTTTGCAGTTATCTTAGGTATTATTGCAAGTTATCTTGCTGTTCTTCGTTATCTGAAATAATATAGTATTGGTGTCATCCTGAATTTATCTCAGGATCTCATGGTACAATAGAATAACTGCCTATGATACACAGACGAAACAAACATTTTCTATTTTTATTTCTTTTTGTCGTATTTTCAGTGTTTATTGTGCAAACAATTCATGCACAAACAGCTACACCGACTCCGACAGTTGCAGTGAGTGATGAAAAAAAGAAAAGCAAAGAAGAGGAAATCAAACAGTTAGAGCAAAAAGTTACAGATTTACGAGGGCAATCAAAGACACTTTCCAATCAGATTACAGCAATAGATAGTCAGATAAAATTAACACAGCTTCGAATCACTGCTACTGAACAACAAATTGAGGAATTAAACACAGATATAGATATTGCCGGGAAAAAAGTTTCAAAACTAGAGACATCACTGACTGATATAACCAAAGTATTGGCAAAGAGGATCGTAGCAACATACCAAACAAGCACTATTCCTCCTGTGCAAGTTTTTTTGACATCGAATAGCGTATCAGATTTTTTAGACAAAGCAAATTATCTAAAGATAGTCCAAGCACATGATAAAGAATTGGTATATGCGACTGAACAAGCAAAACAAGATTATGCAAATCAAAAAGATATATTGGAAGGAAAAAAACAAAAGGTTGAAGAGCTAAAAACGCAGTTGGTTGGGTATACAGAGCAAATTGAATCAGAGAAAGCCAGTAAAAACCAATTATTGCGAGTGACACAAAATGATGAAGCAAAGTATCAGCAGCTTCTTGCTCAGGCAAGAGCCGAATATGCAGCAATTCAGGGAATCGTTGCAGGAAATGGTTCTGAAGTTGAAGCAGGACAAGTATCTCCAGGACAGCGGATTGCTAGTATTATCAGTGGGTCATCATGCAATTCAGGAGGGACACATCTTCATTTTATCGTGAGACGAAATGGAGCAACTGAAAATCCATTTTCCTATTTGAGAGGTATTGATAGCAGTAATTGTTCCGGATCTTCTTGTGGTAGTGGAGATGGTGATGCATTTAATCCTTCAGGTAGTTGGGATTGGCCAATTGGTGGGCCTATCACTATGAACCAAGGCTATGGTCCAACATGGGCAACCAGAAATACGTGGGTTGGACAAATTTACAGTTTCCACAATGGTATAGATATTATGGGATCCTCGTTAGAAGTGAGAGCAGTCAAAGGTGGGACTCTTTACCAAGGAAGTTACGGTGGCGGTGGTGGATGTCGACTTCGATATGTACGGGTAAAACATACAGATGATGGTTTAGATACATTGTATTTACATATTAATTATTAAGTTTATATAACCGTGAAAAGGGTAAAACGCTTGTTATGGTTTTATCTTCTTTGTTGGGTAGTCTTTACCTCACTTTTTTTGTTCTCTTTTCCGACTCCTGCCTTTGCTGCAGATATTGTTATAAACGAAATTTTTGCAAATCCAGTAAACGAAGATGATGAATTTATAGAATTGTTTAACAAGAGTTCACAAAGTATATCTCTTTCGAACTGGAAAATTTCTGATAAAGTAAAGATTTTTGTACTTCCTGCTATCACTATTGATGCAAATACTTTTTATGTTTTAGACAAATCTACAACCGGAATTTCACTCAATAATAGCGGAGGTGAAGATGTCTTTTTAAAAGACCAATCTGACCAAGTAATTGATTCTTTTATATATGAGACAACTACTGAAGGAAAATCTTGGTCAAGACACCCCGATGGGATTGGCAGTTTTTTTAATGATATTACTATTACAAAAGGTTCAGAAAATTCTGGACCACCTCCTACAGTAACTCCCACACCTACTGTTACACCAACGCCGACAAAAGTACCCACTCCAACAAATATACCAACACCGACAAAAACTCCTACGGTAGCACCAACCTTGTCACCGACACCCACGATAAAAGCAGCAACTACTCCTTCTCCTGCGTATGATCCTACGGTTACAAGTATACGAGAGAAACCTTCCCCAACAAAGATTTTAGGGGTTAGTACAAAAAGTGCGCTACTAAAACTAGCAACACCTACTCCAACAAAAAACCCACTGCCGACAGTAGAGATTGTCGGTATACAAACAAAACAGGATTTTTTACCGTTGTTTTTTATCAGCGGTGGTGTTTTTCTACTGATTTCATGTGGTATACTCACCTTTCAGGATAGGCTCAAAAAGTTATGGAAAAAAGAATAACAAAAAGTGTCGATGAGACACAAGAATTAGCCAGAAAAATTGCCAAGAGTACAAAAAATGGTGCTATTTTTGCACTGTACGGTGATTTAGGAAGTGGGAAAACCACATTTGTCCAAGGATTTGCACAAGCATTAGGAGTGTCACAACGAATTATATCTCCGACATTTATTATTATGAGAATGTACGAGATGGAGGGGGAAGAAAAAAACAGTAGTAATTTCTATCATATTGATCTCTATAGAACAGAAACAATGCAAGATATTGAAGGGTTAGGTTTAAAAGAAATTATGGAAGACAAAGATAATATTGTCATTATTGAGTGGCCTGAAAAAATGGAAAATCTTTTGCCCAAGCATACAAAACGTATCTATTTCAAATATATAAATGAGAAGGAACGAGAGATTTTAGGAGATTTTAACTTGTCATCCTGAACTTGCTCTGCCTCGAAGTGGCCAGTCCCCTTGGGGGATTTCAGGATCTAGATTCCGAAATAAATTCGGAATGACATGAGTGTATTTTTATGAAAAATAATATTATTGAAGCAATACAAGTATTCAACCAAGGTGGTATTGTCATTTTCCCAACAGATACGGCTTTTGGTATAGGCTGTCGAGTGGACAATGAAGTAGCGATACAAAGGCTGTATACCATTCGAAAACGCCCGCTAACACAAGCATCATCCTTATTGGTTGCCAATGTGGATATGGCAAAGGAATATCTCACGGGATTACCAAATGATGTAACAGAACGGTTAGTAAAATCCTTTTGGCCGGGTGGATTAACGATAGTTCTGCAAAGCAGAACTGATAAAATACCGGATTTAGTACGAGGAGGAGGGGACACTATTGGTATTCGTATGCCGGATCACACAGAATTGTTGTCAATTATTACTGGTGTTGGTGTCCCCATTCTTGGTCCATCAGCTAATTTTCATGGAGAAAAAACACCATTTCGGCAACAAGATCTCAATCCTGAATTAATCCGACAGGTAGATTATGTTGTAGAAGGAATCTGTAAACAAAATCAGGCCTCAACAGTTATTGATTGTACAACAT
>JAGOUP010000010.1 GCA_018061205.1 Candidatus Levyibacteriota bacterium
ATCTTTGATTTTGTATTTTCCTACACCAATAGTTCCATTCAGTAAAACAGGACGAGAAACAGTTGCTAAAAAGGGAGTATACACATCTTTTAAGTGAAAAATGATCGTATATGTATCTGGTTTTTCAAGGGTGGCATCAGAAAAATTATAATTGATAAGCTGAGAAGTGACATTTTTTCCATTGGTAAAATATTCATTTTGTTTTAATATAAATATATATGTTTTCCCCTTGTCTTTTATTTGCCATGATGCAGCTAAATCAGGTTCAATTTTTCCACTTGGGGATATTTTGGTTAACCCTCGTCCAGCATCCTGCATGATAACTGGTGGTAGTGTTGATGGAGTATATGCGCCAACAAGCCCAATGGTTTCTTTTTGTATTTGTGGAAGGGAGGGTTTGTAAAAGCTAACGAGGAAAATAAGCGCTGAAAACACTAACAGACCGATGAAAAAAAATAAAAGAAAGGTCTTCCCCCATTTTCTTATATATTCTTTGAGTAACCAATAGATAAGTCGTTTTCGAAATACCATATATGTATTATACAACTATTATAGAGTTAGGATCTTATTTAGTGAAAAACAAGAAGTGCGACAGAAAGGAGAGAAAAAATGGTGGCCAAGACAATAGTTGCACCTATAAGGAAGCGTTCTAAGCTTCGTCTACTTCTATAGAATTCTCCGCCTCCCCCAAATGCTGCGGAAATACCGCTACCTTGTGATTGCATAAGTACTGCGACAATAAGGAGTAGCGCAATGATAGTTTGGAATATCGTTATAAACATGATCTCTATTATATAATTTCATCAACTGCTTTCGCAAGTTCTTCAGAGTTATGGTAGAGGGGAAAGTGAGGATTTACTAAATTTCTCTCCATGATGGTAACATCGCTCGTTGGATCAGTAACATCATTTAAGACATACTCATAATGGTATTCTTTCGGGATGGGAATCGAAAAATTATTGTTCGTGAGGACATACGTAAAAGGAAATCCATCAAGATGTTTTCTTATTGCTGCAATAAAGTCAGAAACGGCATAGTCATTGGTTTCAAACGGTTTATTCGCAATATTCACTACCAAGATTTTTGTTGCTGTACTTTTTTTCAAAGCTTGGGCAATTTCTGGAATAATAAGGACTGGCAAAATAGTTGTATATAAATCACCAGGTCCTGCAATAATAACATCTGCTGATTCTATGGCGGTCACGACACCTGAGCCTGCTGCTGCATTTTTAGGGTGGATTGATACTTTTTCAAGTCCATCTTTCCAACTATATTTACCTAAATCTATCGTTTCTTCCCCTTCTATCTTTTCTCCTTTTTTGGTTACTGCGGAAAGGGTGATCGGTTGATCAGAAGAGGGTAGAAAAATGCCAGGAATATCAAAAGTCTGTTGAAAAAGTGATATAGCTCCTTCAAAACTTCCGGTAATATTTTGCATAGCTACCATGATAAGATTTCCCAATTTGTGTCCTGACAATTCACTGTCTTTTGCATATCTATCGCCTGAAAATCGATAGGTCAATACTTTGGCAAGTAATGGGTTATTTGTTTTGGCGAGGGCTGCCATACAGGAGACTAAATCACCAGGAGGCTGCATCTTATACAATCGTCGTATTCTTCCTGCTGAGCCACCATCATCAGCCATGGAAATAACAAAGGTAATATTATCAGTATATTGTTTGAGTCCTTTGGCCAAATTGACGGTGCCAATACCGCCTCCTAGGCATATGATTTTTTTGGTTGTGTTCATCTTATTCAAAAAGCCACAAGATAACTGTGGTAAGACATGATATCACAATAGCACAAATAACATAGGCAAAAAAGGCATTAAATTGGATGACAGGCACGGTAAATCCTAAAAAAGAGACGCCTGGGTAGGTAAAAGCAGTGACCACAATATTTGGTATAAGCACTGTTGCAATATAGAGAATAAGCGTATTGATAATGATGGTAAAAAGACCTAGGGTTGCAAAATTGAGCGGTAATGTTACGAGTTGGAGTATTGGTTTGAGTGTATAGAAAAGAATGGTTAAAATGAGCGCTCCAACAATGTATGTTTCTATTCCTCCATTGACGCTAACACCGGTAAAGAGAAGCTGGAGAGTAAAAAGAGACAAGGCATATAAAACAATATTTTTGAGTACAAAACGCATAGAAGGTAGTATGATTGATCCTAACAAAAGAAAAATACCTTGTCAAACAACGATAAGCTCCGATATAGTATGATCTCTTGAAAAAAACACGAAAGTAGTTTATCATTTGAGCACTCCATATGAATACTATTATCTGTCCACATTGTAAAAAAGAACTCGAAATCTCCGAAGCGATTACTCAGCAAATTGTCACAGAAAAACTTTCTGAAGAGAGCGAAAAACACAAAAAAGAATTGGAAAAAGCAAAAAAAGATGCCACAGATCAAGCTTTAAAAAAGGCAGAAGAGGAAATGGTCATGACACTAAAAGATAAAGAAAATGAAGCTTCTGAAGCAAAAGAAAGAAGTAAAAAACTGCAAGAAGATCTTTTAGAAATGTCTAAAACAATGCGTGATTTAAAAGAAAAAGATCAAGGGAGAGAATTGGAAATGCAAAAGAAATTAACAGAAGAGGCTGAAAAGATTAGACAAGATGCACAAAAGAAAGCAGAGGAAGAGCAGCATACAAAATTGGTACAAAAGGATAAACAGCTCGAAAATGCATTAAAAGAGGTAGAAGATATGAGGAGAAAACTCCAACAGGGTAGTCAACAAATGCAAGGGGAAGCATTTGAACTCGAGTTTGAGGAACTGTTAAAAAGACAATATCCCAATGACAAAATAACACCTGTTGGGAAAGGAATAAAAGGTGGAGACATTATTCAAGAAGTGTGGGACTCCAGAGGCAATTACACAGGGAAAATTTTATGGGAACTCAAAAACACAAAAACATGGAGCGAGTTATGGATAGATAAATTAAAAAATGACAAGCGAAGCATTAATGCAGAGGAAGCAGTGCTTATTTCAGAAATACTTCCTTCTCATATGCAAACAGCGGGATTCCATGAAGGTGTCTGGGTAACACAAAGAAATTTTGTTATATCCTTGGCAGATACGCTCCGAGCAAAAGCCATTCAACTCTACTATGTCAAAATTTCTGTCCAATCAAAAGATAAAAAAATGGAGGGGTTGTATGCATATCTATCAGGAACTGAATTTAAACACAGAGTTGAAGCAATTGTCGAATCTTTTACGAGGATGCAAGATGAGATAGAAAAAGAAAAACGATATTTTAGTAATAAATGGGCGAGGGATGAAAAAAATATTCGTCAAGTTGTTGACAATACGTATGGTATGCATGGAGATTTAAAAGGTATTATCAGTAATATGCTTCCTGAAATACGTGGCTTGGAGCTTTTGGATAGTGGTGATGAAAGCTAACTTTACTCCATCATTTAGAGAAGAGAAACTCTTTTGGGATCAGGATATTTTGCATGTGATTGGTATTGATGAAGTGGGGAGAGGCTGTTTTGCCGGTCCAGTTGTCGTTGCAGGTGTTATTTTTCATCCCGAGCGTCTCTTTCCATGGTTTTCTCAAATACATGACTCAAAACTACTTTCAGCATCTCTTCGAGAAACATTGGCACCACTGATTCAAGAACACTGTGTCCATTTTTCCATTGCTGAAATCCCTATTTCGGTTATTAATGATGTCGGGATTGGGAAAGCAACATTTTTAGGGATGCAGCAAGTAGTTCGTTCGTGTCATGCTGAACTTGTTTCAGCATCTCAAAAAACTACAAACGAGATCCCGGATCAAGTCCGGGATGACAATAATAAACTCGCTGTATTAGTTGATGCATTTACGATCCCTGATATTGCATGTTCGCAAAAAGCTATTGTAAAAGGAGACCAGAAAAGTATCTCTATCGCAGCTGCATCTATTATAGCCAAAGTATATCGTGATAATCTGATGAGCAAATTGGCTCAACAATATAAGCACTACGGGTTCGAGAAAAACAAAGGCTACGGAACAAAAGATCACAGAGAGGCTATTGGGATACACGGTTTATCAGATATGCACAGAACCTCGTTTGATTTGGGGAAGTATACTATATGACAAGGAGAAGGAGAGAATTCTAGTTTCCTTTTCTTTCCATGATCCTTCGTTGGGAGAGAGATAAATATCTTTTTCTCATACGGATATTTTGTGGGGTGACTTCTAACAGTTCATCATCATTGATAAAATCAAGTGCCTGTTCCAAACTCATGAGTGCTGGAGGTACTAAATGGATAGCTACTCCTTCTCCAGATGATCTATTGTTGGTCAGCTGTTTTGCTCGACAGACATTTATTTCAATATCGTTTTCTCGGCTACTGATACCCACAATCATACCTTCGTACACAGGAACACCAGGACCGACAAACAGATTACCTCTTTCTTGTGCATTTGCCAAACCAAACCCGAGTGTTGTCCCCGTTTCAGATGAGATAAGCACACCATTACGGATTGATTCCATCTTTCCTGTTTTTGGAAAGTATCCGAGAGAATATGTATTGATGATAACCGTTCCTTTTGTTTTGGTGAGCAGAATGTTTCGAGCTCCCAACAAATTTTGACTGGAAATTTTGTAGATAAATCGAGTTGAGTTATTTCTCTCAGATGTCATACTTTGGAGTTCTGCTTTTCTTTTTGACATTTCTTCAGTGATGGCACCAATAAATTCTGAATCGACATCAATCGTTACTTCTTCGTACGGTTCGGATAATACTCCGTCAATAGTCTTATAAAGTACTTGTGGTTTTGAAACTTCCATTTCAAATCCTTCACGTCTCATGGTTTCAATAAGCACAGATAAATGTAGTTCTCCTCGTCCTGCAACAACAAAGTTAGAGGTTTTTTCATCTTGTTCAATTTTGAGTCCTAAATTGATCTCTCTTTCTTTCGAAAGTCTATCTTTAATTTGATTTGAACTACAATATTTGCCTTCTCGTCCTAAAAATGGGGATGTGTTGGGTCCAATGGTGACTTTAATTGTTGGATCTTCAAGTGTAATAGTTGGAAGACTGATAGGATTTGTTGGATCGGTTACTGTTTGGCCAATCGTTAATTGAGGAATACCAGCAATAGCGATAATATCACCGGATGTCACTTTTTCTACTTCTGTGCGTCCAAGCCCTATACTCGTATAAAGTTTTTGTACTCGGTATGTTCCCAATGATTTTTGATCATCAACCAATGTCACCATCTGTCCTTTTTCTAAAATGCCATTACTGACTTTTCCAATGCAAAGTTTTCCAACATGATTGTCATAGTCTAGGGTAGAGATCAACATTTGAAATGGTTTGTCATCATGAATTGCAGAATTTGGTACTTCTTTCAGGAGTGTGTCAAAAAGTGGGGTGAGGTCTCCTGGCATTTCTGAACTATAGTTTTCTGGAAGCGTTAAGAACGCTTTACCGTCTCGGCCTACTGCATATAAAATAGTGAAATGTAATGCATCATCACTATCTGCAAGTTCTAAAAACAAATTTTCAACTTCATTGATTACTTCAGCAACTCGTGCATCTCGTTTGTCAATTTTATTGATGATGAGAATCACTTTTAATTTTTGTTCAATGGCTTTTTTCAAAACAAATTTTGTTTGGGGAAGCGGACCTTCAACTGCATCGACAAGTAAAATGGCACCGGATGCCATATTCATAACCCGTTCGACTTCACCACCAAAATCAGCATGGCCAGGAGTATCAATGATATTTATTTTTGTGTCATGGTAAAAAACTGAGGTGTTTTTGGAAAGAATGGTGATACCTTTTTCCTTTTCTAAATCATTGGAATCCATGATAAGGCTCTCATCCATTTCCTTTTGGTTATCTCGGAATGTATGCGTTTGTTTGAGCATGGCATCCACCAATGTGGTTTTTCCATGATCAACGTGAGCGATGATAGCGATATTTCTCATTTCCATAGGTCATAAAAAAAACACGGGCTGCGTGTTTGTTTCAATTGTCTCCATTGTACCATATTACTCACCTTTTTACTACTTGTGATGTTGCTGTTTTGTGCTATAATTCAAAAATGGCAACAATAAAAAAGGCAACAGCAGTAGCAAAAAGAAAATCACCAGCTCCAAAAGTTTCATCTGAATCTATAGCTGAAACAACAGCTCCTATGGCAGTGAAAGTATCTAAGAAATATCTTCTTATTGGTGGCGTTGTCGTTTTGTTAGCAGTTGCTCTCTATACTTTTCGTTCATTTTTTATTGTGGCGACCGTTAATGGACAACCTATTAGCAGACTGAGTTTGATCCAAGAATTGGAAAAACAGGGTGGAAAACAAACATTAACAACAATTGTCACAAAAACTCTTATTGAACAAGAAGCTGCAAAGAAAAATATCGTTGTCTCTCAAAAAGATATTGATACAGAATTAAAACAAATAGAGGCAAATTTAGCAAAACAAGGACAAACACTCGATCAAGTATTACAACTCCAAGGAATGACAAGAGATGCATTGACTGCGCAAATCAAGACACAAAAATTGGTTGAAAAATTGGTTGGACCAGTAACAGTAACTGACAAAGAAATTTCTGATTATATCGCAGCAAATGAAGCGACAATTCCACAAACAGAAAACATGAATGAAGTAAAAAAAACAGTTAAAACACAGCTACAGCAACAGAAGGTGAATGAAAAAGCACAAGCATTGCTTCAAAAATTACAAAAAGACGCAAAGATTAATTACCTCGTCAGTTATTAGTAATCCGTGAAAATTCTATTAGTTACCGCTGAAGTCGCTCCGTATGTTTCTGTTGGTGGTCTTTCTCAAGTTATGTATTTTCTCCCAAATGCCTTGATAAAAAGAGGTCATGATGTGCGAATTTTTACTCCCAAATATGGTGCAATGGATGCCTACGAACAAAATAAAAATAAATGGAAACTAGAAATGGTTATGGAGGGGTTATCTGTCAAAACTTGTTCTGATGATGTAAAAGGGAAACAAAAAAAAGAACAATATAAAGAAGAGTTGGTTTGTAATGTAAAGATGCATCAAAGTAAAAAGAAAAGTCCTCTTGTCTACTTTTTGGAAAACAGAGAATATTATGAATTGCGGGCAAATGTTTTTGGGTATGCTGATGATCATATTCGTTTTGCCTTACTTTCCAAAGGATGTCTGGAATGGCTTTTTGCAGCGTACCAAATTGATAAAGATACATGGTGGCCTGATATTATCCAGTGTAATGATTGGCATACGGGTTATTTGATAGAGTTAGCAAAGCAAGATAGTCGATATAAAAATTTATTTGCAAAAACAGCTATCATTTATACTATCCATAATTTTTCCTTTCAAGGAAATTATGATTTTCGATATGCAAAAGATGGAGAAAAAGATATAGGAACTACACCTTTGGACTCATTTTTTACTCCAGAGTTTCAAAGACAAAATGCGCTTCTTCGAGGTATGCAATATGCAGATGCAATTAATACAGTCAGTCCAACGCATGCTGTTGAAGTGTTAACAAAAGAATATTCGGAAGGATTGGATATGATATTACTGAAATCACGGGGAAAATTGATAGGCATATTAAATGGGTTAGATACAAAAGAATTTAATCCAGCAACAGACCTTATTATAAAAATAAATTATGATGAAAAAACTTTTTCAAAAGCACGACGGGAAAATAAAATGGAATTACAGAGTCTTTTTTCTTTAGAAAAAAATGCGACTCGACCACTTTTGGCAATTGCGGGAAGACTGTCTCAGCAAAAAGGGTGGGATATTCTCCTAGAAATGTTACCACGTTTATTTGAGCATAGACAAGACGTTCAGCTGATTATTTTAGGTGGTGGAGATCATAGTTATCGAGAAAAAGTACAAAAACTACATGAAACGTACCCTGATAGAGTAGGTATTCATCTTTATGCTGATTTTCGCTTGCCTCGAAAAATTTTTGCTGGGGCGGATATGATGTTGATGCCGAGTAGTTTTGAGCCGGGAGGAATAGTGGCCCTTGAAGCGCTCCGGTATGGAAGTGTTCCTGTAGTGAGGCGAACTGGTGGACTCAATGATGTTATTCAAGATTTTAATCCTAATACAGGAAAAGGAAATGGTTTTTCTTTTGTCAAGAAAGATTCTTGGGCTCTTTTTGCTGCTGTTGTAGAAGCATTAACAATTTTTAAACAACCAACATTGTGGAAAAAAGTAGTATATAATTGTATGATAGCTGATTTTTCGTGGGAACATGCAGCAAAAGAATATGAAAAGTGGTATATACAAATACTTGAAGAAAAAAAGCGGGCAATGAGTTTGACTCCCCATCCAGCGTATAGCTTAAGCCCAGTAGTATAATCACATGAATACAGATACTGATTGGTTCGCATCATTTCGTACTTCAAAAGAGTATGCACTTCTTTTCTCTCGTCCTATTGCCTACTTTTCTGCTGAGTATGCATTTTTTGAACATGAGCAAACATATGCAGGAGGACTGGGGGTATTAGCGGGAGATTTTTTACGAGAAGCATCTGATCAAGAACTGCCAGTTGCTGCTGTTGGACTTTATTATAAAGAAGGGTATTTGTACCATGAAGCATTCTCAAACGAAGCAGTTTTAAAACATACGATTACAAAATTACCTGAGGAAGTAGGTCTGATTCCTGTTGTCACAGAAACAGGGGAGCGAGTGATTATTGAAATACCGATGGCTGACAAAACACTCTATGCACAAGCATGGCTCAAAAAATTGGGATCAGTTTCTTTGTATTTATTGGATACCAATATCAGCCAAAATGATGTAACGAGTCAAAATATTACACAGCGACTTTATACAGGAGACAAAGAAATACGATTCAAACAAGAAATGGTCTTAGGCATCGGAGGTATGCGACTGTTGCATACACTGAATATCAATCCTATTGTCTATCACCTCAATGAAGGTCATTCAGCGCTGTTATCATATGAGATTTTACACCATGAAATGACCAGGCACAAAAAAGGGTTCTTAGAAGCAATTACACAGAGTAAACAACGTATCGTCTTTACGAACCATACGCTTATCGCAGCAGGGAATGATACGTTCAGCAAAGAAATGGTATCAGCGCTATTGATGGGATATGCACAACAGTTACAAATTCCTGTTGAAGATCTTCTTTCATTAGGGATTGTCCAAGACACGAGTATTTTTTCTATGACATCACTCGCATTGCGTATGGCAGGAAAGGTCAATGCAGTGAGTAATCTGCATGCCCAAAAAGCTGCAGAAATTTGGTCTGATCATACAATGATGGCTGTTACCAATGGGATCCACATTCCAACATGGAACTGTATAAAAAATGACGAGAGACTGATTGAAGAACATGCAGCAAATAAAAAAGTATTGCTTTCTTATATAGCTGAAAAAACAGGACAACAATGGAAAGAAGAGACCATTCTTTTAGGATGGGCGCGGCGTATGGTTGCATATAAAAGACCTCTGGCACTTTTTGAGGATATACAACGGTTTATTGTCACTGCTCGAAATAAAGGACGTGAAATGAATGTCGTATTGGCAGGACAAGCGCATGAAAGTGATGAAGAAGGAGGAAAAACATTGGCAAAATTGCAAGAAATGATTACAAATGAGTTAAAGGGTACTGTTGTGTATCTTCCTCATTATACGATGTCGTTGGCAAAAATGATGACGAGTGGCACAGATGTCTGGCTCAATACACCAGTTGTGGGTTTTGAAGCATGTGGGACGAGTGGTATGAAGGCTTGTTTAAATGGCAGTTTGCCCTGTACAACCGATGATGGATGGATACATGGTGTCAATTTATATGGAATCGGGTGGATGCTCAATAGTGATCATATCAATCAAAGTTTGCTGGATACACTAGAAAAAAACATAGTCCCTCTGTATTATGATCAAAAGCAACAATGGCAGGAAAATATGAAACATAGTCGAGAGTTGATCTTTAACGAATTTACCGCGACAAAAATGCTACGACACTATATAGAATTCATGTATAAAGAGGCAATGGATACACAGCATATATAAAATTTATCTATGAAATATTTTTTGCTTCTCTGTCTAACGATACTATTCATTAGTGGGGGAGCGTATTTTCTTTTTAGCAAAAAGGATACTGTTATAGTGCCTGCGGCTACTCGCTCTATGCAGGCATCTAAAACAAACGATGCACAACAGATAGAAATAGTTGCTCAAAATCTCGATACGCCATGGGCAGTAGCAGTATTGCCCGATAATAGCATGCTCGTTACCGAGAGAAAAGGAACAGTACAATTCATTGATGCTAAGGGGAATCTAGCAACAGCATCTGTTGGAACGCTATCTTCAGTAAAAGAAATAGGAGAAGGTGGACTGTTGGGTATTGCACTGCATCCAAAATTTACTACCAATAACTATGTCTATTTGTATTATACCTATGGTCAAAATGGCAATAATACTCGCAACAGAGTTGTCCGAATGACATATAAAGATGGCACACTAGGAAATGAAAAAATAGTTGTTGACAATATTCCAGGTGCATCAAATCACAATGGTGGCCGGATCAAATTTGGACCTGACAACTATTTATATATAACAACAGGCGATGCTCAAGAACCATCAGCAGCACAGGATAAAAATTCTCTCGCAGGAAAAATTCTCAGAGTAACAGACACTGGCAAGCCAGTGCCTGGAAATCCATTTAACAATGCTGTTTATTCGTACGGTCATCGAAATGTCCAAGGACTTGCATGGGATGATCAGAAGCAACTGTGGGCAACAGAGCATGGAAGATCTGGTGTGCAATCAGGACTCGATGAACTCAATTTGATAAAACCGGGTCTCAATTATGGGTGGCCAGAGATCGAAGGTGATGAACGTAGATCTGGTATGCAAACTGCTAAAAGAAATTCAGGAGGAAACACCTGGGCACCAGCAGGTGCAGCATTTATCGGAAATTCACTTTTTTTTGCAGGGCTGCGAGGACAAACACTCTATGAAGCAGTGATTGAAAATGGAAACGTTACAGAGATAAAAGAGCATCTCACATTTGAACGAGGAAGGATCAGAGAAGTCATAGCCGCGCCTCAAGGAGGAGGTATGTTATACATCACAACGAGTAACCTAGACGGCCGAGGCTCCCCAGCAGCAGGAGATGACAAAATTCTCAAAGTAAATCCTCAGAAGTTATAAATGTGAGTCGGGTGGGAGTCGAACCCACGACCTAAGGATTAAGAGTCCTTTGCTCTACCATTGAGCTACCGACCCGCTCGCCATCGCTACGCTCAGGCGTTAGCGGGCAAGCCCGTATATTCTGAACGTAGAAGTGCGCCCGGCGAGAGTCGAACTCGCAACCCTTAGTTCCGAAGACTAATGCTCTATCCATTAAGCTACAGGCGCATGCTCATTCATTCTATCAAACCTGTAGTTTGAATTCAATTGACTCTATTTGGTACAATAGGTTATAGTAAAAGGAGATATATACAATTTATGGATAAAATTAAACGTTTTTTTCGCGTTGTTCCTAAAAAACATCATGTAGAATTTATTACGGCATTGTTGTCAATTCCGGTGCTTTTGACCGTTATCGCATTGAATTGGAGTAACCTGAGTGCGACTAAAAAAGAAGAAACCAAAAGCCCGACTGAAATTATCATTTCGCTCCCTGCTCAGAAAAATCCAACAGCTATTCCTATAAAAGCAGAGTGCACACCAGGACTTGGAGAGATAAGTATTACCA
>JAGOUP010000089.1 GCA_018061205.1 Candidatus Levyibacteriota bacterium
CTATATAGGTATCTGTATGTGGCACATAGGCTTCAGGTTGGTAATAATCATAGTACGATACAAAATAGGACACAGCATTTTTAGGAAAAAAATCTCGAAATTCCTGGTAGAGCTGGCCTGCCAGTGTTTTGTTGTGGGAAATAATCAGCGTTGGTTTTTGGATATTTTGTATCACATTGGCCATGGTAAATGTTTTCCCTGATCCAGTAACACCTAAAAGCACTTGGTTTTTGACATCTTTTTGCACATTTTTTGTCAATGTTTCAATAGCCTGTGGTTGATCACCGGTTGGCTTAAATTGGGAAGAAAGTTCAAACTTCATAGAGTTATTTTACCATATATTGATATTAGTAGCGTTTGATCCACTTTGTCTTATTGACAATATACTCGAATATTTCGTATAAAATACATACGGAGAAAAAATATTATGCCAGGAGTTTTATATAGAAAAGAACGAGAAATTTTAGAGTTCATCGGTCAATTTCAACGCCAATACGGTTATTCACCAAAGCTGGCTGAAATAGCTGGTGCGACAAGTCACAAAAGCAATTCTACTGTTCATGCGCTCATCAGTTCTTTGGTTGAAAAAGGATATATTCAAAAAGTTGATGGAAACAATCGAGTGCTGAAGATTTTGGATCAAACCATTGCGGCACAAGCAGTCGGTACATCCCCCTCTTTAGAGTTGCCTTTGATGGGGTATATAGCAGCAGGAAAACCACTGGAACCACATTCTGATCCAAATGCCACATTCCAAGTATCAGCATCGATGATATCAGGCAAAAAGATAGCATATGTTCTACAAGTGCGTGGGAACTCTATGATAGAAGATGGTATTTTTGATGGTGATTTTGCTATTATAGAAAAAACAAATTTAGCTGACAATGGCGATATCGTCGTAGCACTCGTTGATGACAATTTAGCAACGCTGAAGCGCTACTTCAAAGAAAACGGTCGGGTAGTTCTCAAGCCTGCAAATCGAGAAATGGATCCGATTTATCCTGAAACCCTCACCATTCAAGGAAAATGTACCGGAATCGTCCGTAAATTCCTCTAACACTTAGGCATAGTGTATAATTAGCTTCATGGGAACACTCTATATTGTTGCGACACCTATTGGAAATATGGGCGATTTGACCATTCGCGCCATTGATGTGTTGCAAACGGTTGATATCATCGCTTGTGAAGACACGAGGCGTACTGGTGTATTATTGAAACATATTCGTGATACATATCCAAAAGAGGGAACACTCAAGCCACAGCTCATCTCTTATTATGAACAAAATGAAATCAGAAGAATTGAAGAAATTATTGCACTCTTAAAAAATGGTCAACATGTCGCGCTCGTTTCTGATGCAGGAACACCTCTCGTTTCAGATCCAGGGTATCGATTAGTGCATGCTTGTGCTGAGGAAGGAATACCGATGATATCGCTTCCTGGGGCATCCTCAGTCCTAACGGCATTGACTATATCAGGACTTCCTTCAGACAAATTTCTCTTTGTTGGGTACCCACCGCATAAGAGTGGAAATAGAAAGAAATTATTTGAAAGTGTCAAAAATGAACCACTCAGTGCAACGATTATTTTTCTGGAAGCACCTCATAAGGTTTTGAAAACACTGACAGAACTCCAAGAAGTAGTAGGGGATGTGGATATCGTTATTTGTCGAGAATTAACCAAAACGTATGAAGAGGTCAGGCGAGAGAAAATTTCAGCAAGTCTGACCCATTTTGAGAACACAACGCCTAAGGGAGAGTTTACGATACTGTTCCACTTGTCTTGATAGATTTTTTTGACACGATTTTTCCTTCTGGACTTATTTCATACACAAGTGCTTCTCCTGTTGCTAGTTCTACTGAAGAAATTTTATCATCAGGGATATTTTCCAAATATTTAATCAATGCTCGTAAGCTATTTCCATGAGCGGCAATAAGAATATGTTGCCCTTTTTCTAATAGTGGTAAAACTTCCCCTTTGTAATAGGGGATAACACGCTCATAGACTTGTTTGAGTGATTCACCTTTTTCTATTGGATAATCCCAGGAACGTCTGAGTTTCATGAATTCCTCCTCACCAATTTTTTCTTTTATTTCCCATTTGTTTTTTCCTGTATAGACGCCATAATTTCGTTCATTGAGTTTTTCTGAAGCAGTAACTGCAAATGGTTGCTGCAAGACATGTTGTATTGCTTCCATGGTTTGTTGGGCTCTTTGTAATACAGACGTAAATCCGAAATCGAAATGAATATCTGTTAGTTTTTGACCGACGTCTCGTGCTTCTTTTTCACCAGTTTCGGAAAGGGGAATATCAGTCCATCCTGTCCATTTTCCTGTGGCATTCCATTCTGATTGGCCATGTCGAACGAGTACTAAAATACCAGTGTGATCAGACATATTAGGTAATAGTTGAGAGTGATTTTAGTTGTTTTTCAATGTGAATCATTCTATTGTATTTAGCGACTCGTTCACCTCTGGCTGGTGCACCAAATTTGGCATAGTCAGCTGATACTGCTACAGCAAAATCAGCAATAAAATCATCATCTGTTTCGCCACTTCTATGTGACACAACAATTTTGAGTCCTGATTCCCGGGCAACTTCCACAACTGCTAGGGATTCAATAACAGTGCCGATTTGATTTGGTTTTACAATAATCCCGCTGACTACCTTTTTCTCAATAGCCATTTGTAATCTATAGGGATTGGTTGAAATCAAATCATCACCAATGAGCATTGTTTGCGTAGGACAATCTTTCGCCAGTTCGACCCATCCATCCCAATCATCTTCACTCAACGGATCTTCGACATATAATAGTGGATATTGTTTTAATAAATCGAGATAATACATGATCAAATCTTTTGATGACATACCTGTTGGCGTGTCTCGTAGATGATATTGTCCTTTGTCAAAAAATGAAGATGCTGCAATATCTGATCCTAAGAAGACATCAAATCCATACCGATAGGGTGACTGCTCAATAGCTGCTTGGACAAGCGCAAATGCTTCCAAATTGTTCGTCAAATTTGGCGCAAAGCCTCCTTCATCACCAACAAGCGTACTCAACCCCTTACTTTTTAGTGTTGCTTTGAGTGCATTATAGATAGTAACGCCAAGAAGAAGTCCCTCAGTATATGTTTTGGATG
>JAGOUP010000011.1 GCA_018061205.1 Candidatus Levyibacteriota bacterium
GAATTCTATAGAACGGCTATTGCAGCATTGAAGAATAGAACATCCAACATGGACACACTTGTTGCATTAGGTACAACAGTTGCCTATCTCTATTCTGCGTTTGTTACATTCTTTCCGCAGGCATTCATGGGACTAGGTGTTGAAATCATGCCATATTTTGACGTGGCAACAATTGTGATCGGACTCATTCTCTTAGGCAGATATTTGGAAGCAAAGGCAAAAGCAGGAACATCACAGGCAATTAAAAAATTGATTGGCATGCAGGCAAAAACAGCAAGAGTCATTCGAGATGGAAAAGAAATTGATCTACCTATAGATCAGGTGATTATTGGTGATACCATTCGAGTACGACCAGGAGAAAAAATACCTGTTGATGGTATGATCCTAGAAGGTGAGTCAAGTATTGATGAGTCAATGATAACCGGAGAGTCTATTCCAGTTGATAAAGCAAAAGGAGATATTGTTGTTGGTGCAACCATGAATAAATCTGGGACATTCACCTATAAAGCCACAAAAATTGGAAGTGATACCATGCTTGCCCAGATTGTAAAACTCGTACAAGAAGCTCAAGGTAGTAAAGCCCCAATTCAACGGCTTGCAGATACTGTCTCTTCATACTTTGTACCAATCGTTATTATGCTTGCATTTGCAACATTTGGCATTTGGTATATCTTTGGGATGCAGCCTGCATTTCTCTATGCAATGCTCAATACTGTAGCTGTTTTAATCATTGCCTGTCCGTGTGCAATGGGTTTAGCCACTCCTACAGCTATTATGGTCGGTACCGGAAAAGGAGCAGAACATGGAATTTTAATTAAAGATGCTGCAAGTTTGGAGATTGCAAATAAAATCAATACGGTTGTTTTTGATAAAACTGGAACACTTACCAATGGAAAACCAGTCGTCACTGATATTATTTCACTGCAAACTACCGACTACTCACTACAGACTATTTTGAGTCTTGCTGCATCAATTGAAAAAGGGTCAGAACATTCACTGGCTGATGCAATTCTCAAAAAAGCAGAAGAAGAAAAACTTGCCCTGAGCAAAGTCGAAGGGTTTCAGGCCATTGCAGGATACGGGGTAGAAGGAGTGATCGGGAAAGATAAAGTTTTTTTTGGAAATAGAAAGTTGATGGGGAAGGAAGAAATTTCTTTAAACGTCATCCTGGGGAGCAAAGCGACTCCAGGATCTAAGAAAGATTCTGGACAAGCCAGAATGACGATTAATGAAGAAGTTGAAAAATTAGAAAGCGAGGGAAAAACAGTGATGATGCTTGCCCTCTCCTCCCGTCATCCTGAGCGAAGCGAAGGATCTCAATTAATCGGTCTTATTGCTGTTGCTGATACTGTAAAGGATTCTGCAAAAGAAGGAGTGAAAGCACTCCAAGAAAAAGGAATAGAAGTTGTGATGATTACGGGGGACAATGAGCGTACAGCTCGAGCTATAGCAAAACAAGTAGGGATTAAAACTGTTTTTGCAGAAATTCTTCCCCAAGAAAAAGAAGAAATAATTCGCAATTTACAAAATGGAAAATGGCAAATGAAAAATGAAAAATCCCACAAAAGCAATGTTGTTGCATTTGTGGGTGATGGTATCAATGATGCACCTGCACTAGCTGCTGCTGATGTTGGAATTGCAATGGGAACTGGTACTGATGTTGCTATTGAAGCAGCGGATATAACGCTTATTAATAAAGACTTACAATCTGTTGCATCTGCTATTGAGTTATCGAAAAAAACAATGCGAACAATAAAAATGAATTTATTCTGGGCGTTTGGATACAACATCGTTCTTATTCCTGTCGCAATGGGTGTATTATATCCATTCTTTGGATTGTTACTTAATCCGATTTTTGCGTCTGTTGCTATGGCATTATCGAGCATTTCTGTTGTTTCTAATTCATTACTTTTGAAACGAGTAAAGATTTAATGATTATATACATATATGGAAATTAAACTAAAAAAATCTACGCTAAAAATTCTTATTGCTTCGTTTTTAGTGTTTCTTGGTATCAGTTTTTTTCTTTTCAATTTTGGTATAAAAATTCCATCATCAAATATAGGTTTAGGAGGTATTTTCCTGACAGGGTTACTAACCGGTGGTTTGACATGTTTAGCCGTACAGGGGGGATTACTTGCTGCAACCATTGCACAGCGTGAAGAAGATAAGCTAAAAGAGAAAATCCATTCAACAGGCTCAGGACAAACTGGGAATGCAGTACCTATTCTTGCTTTTCTTGGTGCAAAACTTGTTGCCTATACCATACTTGGGTTTCTGCTTGGGATGCTTGGGTCGGTTTTCCAGTTATCTATTACCACGCAAGTAGTTATGCAAACAGCAGTTGCAATATTTATGATCGGTACTGCATTAAATATTCTCAACGTTCATCCAATATTTCGATATTTTGTTATACAACCTCCTAAATTTTTAACACGGATTGTTCGAAATCAATCTAAAAGTAAAAGTATTTTTGCGCCACTGCTTCTTGGTGCGTTTACTGTCTTTATTCCTTGCGGTACAACACAAGCGATGATGGCATTGGCTATTGGATCAGGGAGTCCTCTCCTTGGTGGAGCAATACTTTTTGCTTTTGTATTAGGAACATCTCCGGTATTTTTTACACTTGGTTATTTTGCAACAAAACTTGGAGATGCAATGCACCAAAAATTTATGAAGTTTGCAGCGTTTACGCTTATTATTCTTTCTCTATTCAATCTGAATGGCGCATTATCTTTAGCAGGCATGAACCCTTTAGACGTCCAGACAAATTTAGTTGTTGAGCAAAATATACCCGCTGTTGAGGAAGCAACAATTGCATTTACAGAAAATGCTTATTCTCCGAGTATGGTTACCGTCAAAGCAGGTTCACATGTAAAACTAAACTTAATAAATAACAACGGACAAGGATGTATCCAGGCATTTACCATACCAAAATTAGGAATACAAAAAATTGTTCGTATTGGTACATCAGAAAGTATTGAGTTTGATGCGCCGATAGAAAAAGGTGGTATTGCTTTTATGTGTAGTATGGGTATGTATAGAGGAACCATTAACGTAATTTGAAATTTTCAATTTTTAATTTTCAGTGAAAGTTTTAGTATTTAAATTTTAAACATTTAGATTTCATTTTAAATTTTAAATTTCGAATTAAAAATTAATTATATGAAGAAATTAGTACTAAAAATTAAGGGTATGCACTGTGGAAGCTGTGCGATGAGTATAGATGGTGATTTAGAAGATACAGAAGGAGTAAAAGCCTCTAATACCAGTTATGCAAAACAAGAAACAGAAGTAGAATTTGATGAAAAAAAAATTGATGAAGAGAAAATTAAAGATATTATAAAAAGCACCGGATATACGGCGACAAATGTCTAATTATGATTCCATACCAAACTCTTACATCTTTATTGTTGTATTTTAACTGCAATTGATCATACTAGTGTTATGTTAATCGGACTTTTAGTTATTCTCATAGTTCTTTGGGCATTGGGATTTTTGCCGACAGATATCAATATTCCAAATATTACTTTTTTTGTTTTTAATGGTCGACCAATAACACTTATTGATCTGGTTGTGTTTGGTGTGATTGGATGGATTGTCGAGTTGCTTCCATCTCCATTTCGACTCATTGCATCAATACTCTTGATTCTTTGGGTGTTATCAGTATTGGGAATACTGGCATTTACCGGGCTCTCACAATGGTTAGTATTAACTATTATAGTAGGTCTTGTGTTCTATATCATCCGTGGTGTTTTTTCTAGAACCCCTACTGATTAAAAAAAACAAAACTGTTCTCCTATGAACAGGTTTTCTCAGAAATCGATTGGCACCTGTTGACAAAGACTGCTAAATGGTTTATTATTTTTACATATGGCAGACAATCCAATGGAGGAATTCCTCAAACCCATAAATCCACAAGAAGCATTAAAAAAGTTTACGACTAATTTGACTGAAATAGCTTTGCAGAATAAGATTGATCCCGTTATTGGGCGTGAAACAGAAATTCGTCGTGTCATGGAGATACTTTCTCGTCGTACCAAAAACAATCCAATTTTGATAGGTGATCCAGGGGTTGGGAAAACTGCAATTGTTGAAGGACTCGCTCAAAAAATAGCAGAAGGAAATGTACCGACAACACTCAAAAATAAAGAATTGCTTGTGTTAGATTTTGCACAACTTTTAGCAGGTGCCAAATTCAGAGGAGAATTTGAAGAACGGCTCAAAGGAGTGATAAAGGCGATTGAAGAGAGTGATGGGAAATATGTTATTTTTATTGATGAATTACATACGCTTGTCTCTGGTGGTTCTGCTGAAGGATCAGTGGATGCAGCCAATATTCTCAAACCATCATTGGCTCGAGGATCACTACGTATGATTGGTGCAACAACTATTGGAGAGTATCGAAAATATATTGAAAAAGATCCAGCACTTGCTCGTCGTTTTCAGCCGGTTACTGTTGATGAACCAACGATCGAAGATAGTATCGCTATTTTGCGTGGTATCAAAGAAAAATATGAACTGCATCATGGAATCCGAATTACTGACAATGCATTGATAGCAGCAGCGAAACTTTCAGCGCAATATATTCCTCATAGATTTTTGCCTGATAAAGCAATCGATTTGGTTGATGAGGCAGCAGCAGCTATCAAAATAGAAACAGAAAGTATGCCCTATGAGTTGGATCAGTTAAAGCGAAAAAGTACTCAGATAGAAATAGAATTAGCAGCACTGAAAAAAGACAATACTGATATTGGCAAACAAAAGAAAAAGACATTGGAAAGTGAGTTGATTGCGTTAAAAAATAAAGCAGCAGATATCGAAAAGCGTTGGAATGAACAGAAAGATATCATCCAAAAACTCCAAGAGCAGCGAGCAAAACTTGATGCATTACGGATTGAACTGGAAAAGGCAGAAAGAACAGTGGATTTACAAAAAGCAGCAGAAATAAAATATGGCAAAATACCAGAACTTGAAAAACAATTAAAAACTCTTCAATCAGAGTGGGAAAAAATTCCTAGTGAGAACAGAGTCTTGCGAGAAGAAGTAGATGAGGAAGATATTGCTCGAGTTGTTTCTCGCTGGACTGGTATTCCAGCTACCAGACTGTTGTCAACTGAATCTGAAAAATTGATGCATCTTGAAGAAGCGCTCCAGCAAAATGTTGTTGGTCAGGAAAAAGCATTGCAGTTATTAGCTCGAGCTATTAGAAGGTCTCGAACAGGATTAGGTGAAAAAAATAGACCCATTGGATCTTTTCTTTTCTTAGGACCCACAGGGGTTGGTAAAACAGAAACTGCTAAAGCATTAGCACAAATTCTTTTTTCAGATGAGCATGCGATGACGAGAATAGATATGAGTGAGTATCAAGAATCACATGCAGTTGCACGTCTTATTGGTGCACCACCCGGGTATGTTGGATATGAAGAGGGAGGACAGTTAACTGAAGCGGTGAGACGAAAACCCTATTCGGTTGTGTTATTTGATGAAATAGAAAAAGCACATCCACAGGTTTTTAATATATTTTTGCAAATTCTCGATGATGGGAGATTAACTGATAGCAAAGGAGTAACTGTTGATTTTCGAAATACCATTATTATTATGACATCAAATTTAGCAGGAGATGTTATCCGTGAATATTCTGGAAAGAATAATGATAAAGAAAAAATGGAAAAAGAAGTCAGGGGAGTTTTACATAGTCATTTTAAACCGGAATTTCTTAACCGACTTGATTCTGTTGTTATCTTTAATGCCCTAACGCCAAAAGAGATTATTAGTATTACGCAGTTACAAATGAAGAAAGTAAAAGAGAGACTTTTGGAAAACAATATTACCTTGAAAGTCCCAGAAGATACGATGCTGTATTTTGCAGAGCATGGATATGATCCTATTTTTGGTGCGAGACCATTGCGACGGCTTATTGAAGAAAAACTGGTAGATGAAATAGCGATGCAGATTTTGGAGAACAAAGTAAAACCAGGAGATACGATCACGCCAACTGTCAAAGGGGATAAAATAATCCTTTAATACTTACCGTTGTCATCTCCCGAAGGGAGTCTGTGACCTGCAACTTGTTTCAGGATCTCGTCACTCTTTTATTTATCAATATGAGATGCTGAAATAAATTCAGCATGACAAGTAGAATTTATGCTTCTTTTTCTACCGTGATACTACATTCTGTGACGAGTGCGGCAATAGCGCCAACAGCAGCCAGGACTGGAGCAAGAACTACCCCGACAACACCAATGGTGAGTGGCAATTCAACCAATGTTTTTCCACTTTTATCCTTGATAATGATCCGTCTGACATTGCCTTCACGGATGATTTCTTTAACTTTTCCAATCAGGTGCTCGCCATTTACTTTGAATGTTTCTTTTTTGGTCTTTTTTGCCATATATATAGTATACACCCACCATGCAAATTCTTTATTCTTGTCATCCTGAACTTGTTTCAGGATCTCGTCTCTACCATGAACTGTGAACCGTTACTACTATGAACTAAATAGGGTATAATACGTCTATGTTACAGCAACTGACTGATCCAAATCGTTTTATGCTCATTGGGGTATTTCCCAAATTTGCACGAAAAGAGGATATTATTATTGACTTAGAAGAAACGTCATCATTAGTTCATACCTATGGTGGTGAGGTCTTTGCTGTTTCTGTGCAAAGGAGCGAAAGTCCAGATCGCAATATGTTTGTGGGAAAAGGAAAAGTGGAAGAGGTCATGGAAACAATTGTCAAAGATGATATTCAAGTCGTTGTCTTGCATAACAATGTCAAAGCTCGTCAAATACATAGTTTGAAAAAACAACTGATAAAAGTAAAACCAGATATTGTCGTGTGGGATCGGGTTGATTTGATTTTATATATTTTTAGTAAACATGCACAAACCGCTGAAGCAAAACTCCAAATAGCACTGGCTGCGATGCGGCATATGGGTCCACGTATTTATGGTATGGGATTTGAATTATCCAGACAAGGTGGGGGAGTTGGGGGGGTTGGTATTGGTGAAACAAATACAGAGTTGATGAAACGACATTGGCGAGACCAAATAAAAAAAGCAAATGATGAATTAAAAAAACTATCGAAAGAACGAGAGAGACAGTTAGAAAAACGAAGAAGAGCAGGACAAAAAACCGTATCATTGGTGGGGTATACCAATGCAGGGAAGTCATCATTGTTTAACCTTCTTACAGGAAAAGACAAATTGGTTGAAAATGCATTGTTTGCCACATTGGATAGCGTTGTTGGAACCTGGTATGTCAAAGCGTTGCAAAAAGAGGTGATGGTTTCAGATACTATTGGTTTTATAAAAGATTTGCCACCCAAACTTATTGATGCATTTAAATCGACATTGATGGAATCTGTACATGCAGATATACTCCTTCATATTATTGATGCTTCAGACCCACAAATGGAAGAGAAAATTGGCGTTGTAGAGTCAGTGCTTTATGAATTAGAGCTTACCAATAGAAAACGTATTTATGTGTTTAATAAAATTGACCAAGCAGTAGATCTCGATCGTCACATGTTGGAAGAAAAATATGAACAGTTTTCTCCTGTTTTTATCTCAGTAACGAAAAAAGAAGGATTAGAAAATTTTTCCGCCACGATTGCCTACCAACTAGCCGCATAGTACTTCACTAAATGTAACTACTTTACTTAGTAAAGTAAAGGTGATACTATCTTTTGTAGAGATACTATAAAAAGTAAAGTATAGGATTTTCTTGTCATCCTGAACTTGTTTCAGGATCTCATAAATACTATTGAATCAAAATAAACATATGAATAATTGGAAAACCATAGCACTTGATACAATTATTGAAAAAACAGCCACTTCTCTGGAGGAACATGGTATTGCTGTGATTGTTGTAGATACACCAGAAGAAGCAAAAAAGACAGTATTAAAACTCATTCCTCAAAAAGCTGAAGTGATGACGATGACATCTGAAACACTCAAAGAACTAGGATTAGAAACAGAACTCAATACATCTGGAAACTACGATAGTGTCAAAACAAAACTCATGACTATGGATCGAAAAACCCAAGGGAATGAGATGCAAAAGCTAGGTGCAGCTGCTGATTATTCCATTGGAAGCGTGCATGCAGTAACAGAAGATGGCAAAGTACTTATCGCTTCCAATTCAGGGAGTCAACTACCAGGGTATGCATATGGATCACCTCATGTTGTATGGGTAGTTGGTGCGCAAAAATTGGTAAAAGATTTGGATGAGGGAATGAAACGTATTTATGAGTATGTATTACCTCTTGAGTCAGAGCGAGCACATAAAGCATATGGAGTGTCGGGGAGTTTTGTGAGCAAACTGCTTATTTTTAACAAGGAAATACCAGGTCGAATCACCATGATTATTGTCAAACAGCCCCTTGGTTTCTAGCCACAGTATATATATAATAGTAGAGACATGAGAAAAATCGCTTCTTACGCTTCCTATGGTTCATGGGTTGTCGCATTGACTGCAACATTTGGTAGCTTATATGCTAGTGAAATAGCACACTTTCCTCCTTGTGTCTTATGCTGGTATCAGCGCATATGCATGTATCCGTTGGTTATTATTATTGCCATTGGTATCTTGAAAAAAGATAAACTCATGCCACTGTACGTTTTTCCATTCAGTATAATTGGGCTCATTATTGGGTTGTATCACGTTTTACTGTATTATCATATTATCCCGAATTCTGTGGCTCCATGTATTCAGGGAATTTCTTGTACGACAAAGTATATAGAATGGTTCGGATTTATTACTATCCCCTTTTTATCTCTTGTTTCTTTTGTTACAATAACTATTCTGATGTATCTTTCTTTTCGATACAGCAAAAAAAAATAATATGAATCAAGAAGCAAAAGTATTATTCGGTATTGGTTTGGCAACGGTTATTCTTTTGATTGGTGGAGTCTTTTATTTAAATAGTACCAATCCACAAGTCACCTCTTTTAAAGCTGTTGATAAAAAGGTACTCGTTGCAGGAAAAAATACTGTTGGTTCTACAAAATCAAAAGTAACTATTGTAGAATTTTCAGATTTTCAATGTCCTGCATGTGGTGCATTTTACCCAGATATGAAAAAAATCCTCTCAGAATATGATGGAAAAGTACAATTTGTGTATCGTCATTTTCCTCTTCCTATGCATAAAAATGCCATGAAAGCAGCAGAGGCAGCAGAGGCAGCTGCAAGTGAGAAAAAATTCTGGGAAATGCATGACAAGCTGTTTGAAACACAAAGCGAATGGAGTGAGGTTGATGATCCAACTGCATTATTTGTCAGTTATGCGAAGTCACTTGGACTGAATGAGAAGAAATTCAAAAAAGCACTTGATGAAGATACCTATCTCGCAACAATTCAAAGAGGCATACAAGATGGAACAAAAGCAGGGGTGAATTCGACACCTTCCATTTTTGTAAATGGTCGAAAAATAGAAGGAGCAGCTACTATCCAAGACGTTGGAGTAAAAGTACGAGAAGCCATTGATCGTGAGTTGAAATAGTTTCCCCAACATGATAGTCTAGTACTCCTATGCTGCCCACGTCACTTTCCTTTGTAGATATTGAAACTACAGGTACAAATCCAGTATCAGGACGTATTATTGAAATTGGTATTTTACGTGTTGAGAACAATGAATTAGTCAAGACGTATAAGACACTTATTAACCCTCAAACATATATCGATCCATTTGTGCAAACCTTGACAGGTATTACGCCGGAGAGGTTGGAAAATGCACCGACATTTACACAAATAAAAGATGAAGTTTTAGAAATACTTAAAGATTCAGTTTTTGTTGCGCACAATGTTAGGTTCGACTATGGCTTTTTGCGAAATGAATTCAGACGGTTTGATCACAGTTTTTCTTTGAAGCATTTTTGTACGGTAAAATTAGCTCGATTATTATACCCCGGACATACACGATATAACTTGGATAGTATTATTGAACGATTTAATATCGCTTGCGAGAATAGACACCGTGCATTTGATGACGCAAAAGTGCTGTGGGAATTTTATCAAAAAGCTATGAGAGACATTCCTCTTGATCTTTTTACGAATGCAGTCAATATTGCCATGAAACGACCATCAGTGCCACTCGGTATTTCACAAGATATATTAGACAATCTCCCCTCAACGCCTGGTGTTTATATTTTTTATGGAGAAAATGGAATGCCGTTGTACATTGGCAAGAGTATCAATGTTCATGATAGAGTTTTGTCACATTTTTCATCGGATCATCTTTCCTCCACTGAAATGAAAATCGCGCAGCAAATAACCAGTATAGAAACATATCCAACAGCAGGAGAATTGGGGGCGCTTTTTTTAGAATCAACCCTCGTCAAAAAACATCAGCCACTGTTTAATAGAAAGCTCAGACATGCCAGAAAACTTATTGCACTAAAAAAGATACAAACAGTAGATGGGTATGACACGATTGAACAAATAGATGCAAATTTAGTTACCGTTGATCAGTTAGAAACAATTGTTGGAATCTTTTCATCACAAAGAGAGGTGAAAGATTTTTTATATGAACTCTGTAAAACACATGGGTTATGTCCAAAAGTTTTTTCATTGGAAAAAGGAAAAGGGGAGTGTTTTTCCTATCAGTTAGAACAATGTAGTGGGGCATGTACAAAAAAGATATCGGTACTCAAATACAACTTAAAGTTTGACGAAGCATTTTATAAGCAACGAATCAAGCCATGGCCCTTTACCTGTCCCATCATGATTAAAGAAAAAGGGGAGTCAGAGGAACATTTTGTGGTAGATAAATGGTGTTTAATTGGAAGTCTGAAAAATGAACGAGATAGTTTGGATGAGTTACAAAGAGACTATCAATTTGATTTCGACACCTACAAAATCTTGCGAGGGTATTTACGTGCCGAAAAAAATTTTCATAAGATAAATTCCCTTTCTACTTTTCCCTTTGATCCTTTTTTACCCAAAATATAAGTTCGTTACCAAAAGGATAGCATCAAGACTGTATTATAGGGCTAATGAAGCTAGGTAGTTTGATCAGGTTTGATATTATAGGTTGTATGGCTAAATATGCCTATTTTATCGATTTTCCCCTCTTGCAAGAGTCTTTACTATGAGGTATAATGCTACTTCATGAAAAAAGCGCCCGTAAAGCGGACGCTGCCCACCCGTCAAGTAATTATAAAAAAAATTTCTACCGGAGCCACAAAAACTGTCGCGTTTGTTGATAGACATCCAATGCGTAGTTTTTTTGCTGTTTTAGGCACTGTTTTAGTACTTATTTTCGTTGGTAATTTCCTCAACAAACCAAAAGCAGTTACCCCAGAAGAAGTCCATCCAGTAAAAGCAGTATCTACGTATAGCATCGGTTCAGCTCCAAAAATCACCGTATCAGCCCAAACCAAAAAATCAGGTGTTATACAAGTAGTTGCTCTTTCTGGGGGACTTGTTGACAAAATCAATGTCCAAGAAGGATCTCAGGTTCTTCAAGGTGATCAACTCTTAGCTATGGCCAGTAATTATAAAGGGGAAAATGTTGCCAGTATAAGCCGACAAGTTGCAGATAGAGAGTATCAATCAAAAGCGTCCACATACAAAACAGAAAAAGAAATTATTAAACGTCAAAAAGAATTAGCAGAAGCAAATGAAGAAGACAAAGAGGAATTGAGGAAAATTACTGAAC